>JBBQYS010000003.1:0-65086 GCA_038208485.1 Chitinophagales bacterium | reverse complement strand
ACCTACAATTAGCATGACTTTTGATTCTTTTAAAGAAAGAATTAGTTTCTAAACTTTAAAACAAAAATTCATGAATACTTCCAAAAAATTATTATTGGCAGGAGTAGCTGCTGCAGTGGGTGTTATAGCATACGAGGCATTTCGCCGTAACAAACCTTCTGAGAAAGAGCCGGAGATGCGTCGCCATAAAAGCCGCCACCTGAATCCGGTATTTTCGAAAATTAAAGATTTGCAGAGTACTGCACAGGAATTATAAGGATGAGAATACAAGTTTCTTCATTTCCTTTAAAAAGATTGAAACAGCGCTGCAGTAGGTATGCGCTTTTTCTTTTTTAAGAATCAGGGCTGAGTAATTCAAAAGCTCCTGGGTGGGCTTTGTAGTTATTTATGATTTTCTGATATGCAAGCTTATTTAAAATCCAAAATTTTCTTTTCAAATTGTTCATTTAAAAAAGCTTTTACTTTTTTATAAGCAGAATCTGGGGGAATGTCTAAAGCAAAAAATGCTTTGTTTTTCATTCCCTCCCACTTGCATCCAAAATTTTCTAACTTCTTTAAAATAGGCTCTGTATCACTTTCGTTAAAGAAAATAATTTGAACAGTTGAATGGCCAGAAGGCTTAATCAGTTCATCAAAATAGAAAATTCCCTCATCATCCTCTACGCTTATAATATCTTCTAATGCTAAATTAGGAGCATAGAAAGGTATATTATCCACTATGAAATTTGTCCCAACAGGTTTAACCCAAATAGTTTCTTCTGCAATGCTTCCTTCAATATCCTTAAATACTAATACAACTTTGTTCTTCATGATGAATTATTATTGGACTTTGTTCCGCAATTTTTGGTGCGCCTTCCCGCCATAAAACATACTTTACAAAAAAACTTCTCATCGAAGATTACTTACTTTTAAAAATCCCCCCCCCCAAAAAAAAAATCAAAAAAGCCCGCTCAGAAAATGAACGGGCTCTTGTAGAAATAAATAAGCTTACGCAAACTTCTTCGCATCTTCCAAAAATTTTGCAAGTCCACTATCAGTCAGCGGATGCTTGATCAGGCCGAGGATAGAATCGAGCGGACAGGTACAAATATCTGCGCCGGCTTCGGCACATTTTATGATATGCAGGGAGGTACGGATGGAGGCTGCAAGTATTTCGCAGGTCATGCCTTGTATATTAAAAATGTGGCGGATCTGTTGGATAAGGTCTATGCCATCCCATCCGATATCATCTATACGACCGATGAATGGAGACACATATGATGCTCCGGCTTTTGCAGCAAGAATAGCCTGGCCGGCATTAAAGATAAGTGTACAATTGGTACGAATACCATTGTCTGCAAACCATTTAATTGCCTTGATACCATCTTTGATCATGGGTACTTTCACGACTATGTTTTTGTGCAGGGCAGCAAGCGCTTTTCCTTCTTCAATAATTCCGTCGAAGTCAGTAGAGATGACCTCTGCGCTGATGTCGCCATCTACCATTTCGCAAATTTCTACGTAATGTTTGTTCACGGCTTCTTTTCCTTTAATGCCTTCTTTAGCCATCAGTGATGGATTGGTGGTTACACCGTCAAGAATTCCGAGATCGTGTGCTTCTTTGATTTGATCAAGGTTGGCAGTATCTATAAAAAACTTCATAATTGGTTGATTTTATGTTGAATTAAAATATACGATTTGGCTACAAATATAAGATAGTAGAAACAAGCCAATTGACCAATGCTGAAAAAAGGAAGAAAAGCTGAGCATGGCCCGGATGGGCAGCAGTACCGCCCTAAGCGTAGGAATGTGAGCGTGGGCAGGGCGTACTGCAGACAGCCGGATACAAATGCTGAAATATATTCTATGGCTGATGCCCCAAAAGAAAAAATAAAGGGCATAAAAAATGGCAAGTTACTTACATCGCACCGCTCAACCATCTACCCTTGCTACCTTCCGGTCCTGGGGGAATTCAACAGGAGCTGGTCGTATAAGACTTGCCGTTGCAAATATAGAAATTATGAATGGAAATGAGAAAGTTATTTGGAAAAATTTGTTGAGCATTGTTGAAAATTGTCAAACGTGGTTCAATGGTGGAGATTAAGTATTTAGAGAGTTAGAAATGTTTTGAGGATTTGCTTTGAGTAGATTCAAATTTGTCTTGTGTAAGAACTATGTATACAATACTAAATAATAAATTATCGATGATTTAAAAATGTTTGACGGGTGCTGCCAGGGTTGTAGAATTTGTCTTATCTAAATACTAAGTACTCAATACTAAGTACTCTTTAAAAACTAAACCCCGGCCTGTCTGACCTCGAATTGATCTGGGAGATACCGATGAGCTGATCGTTACGGTCGGCGAATCCCTTGTAATACAAGAGCACGGTATAGATATTTTCTGTTTCCCAATAATTTCCTTCAAGGGTGTGTCCTAAGAGGTTGTTATCATCATCAGTGGTATAGGTATAGTTATAATAACCTTGTTTTAAAAAGGCGCTGGTTTCATACAATCCGGTTGAGTCATTCCATTTCATCCGGTATTCTTCTGAACGGTCATAGTGGGTAAATGCGCCGGCCAGGTAAATATTGTAACTCACTTTAGGAACAGCAAGGGAAAAATTGACCGTAGCATAATCGCCCTGCCACCATGGGTTGATGGATTCGTAGGATGAGATATTGTACATACCATTAAAGTCCTGGAAATATACATATCGTTCTCCCTTGCGGTCTATATCTGTTTTGACAAAGATCTCGGTAGAAGTTTTGTTGTAAATAGCCCTGTCTACCCTTTCGCTCTGGAGGCGAAAGCTGGTAAGGTTTAGCCAGCGCCACTCTTTCATACCGGGGAAAACTGCAATATTCTCTGTGTTATACTCCAGCACATTGGAGCGTACAAATGTAGGTTGGATATTTTTTTGTGCATTGTCCCAACGGTAGTTTTGAAGCACCACTGCCTTTACCTGCTGAGCCGGGCTAAAAGAATTGATACCGGATACAGTTGCTGAAAAACGAACCCGTTGATGGGAATTAAATAAATTGGAAGTAAAAGGCTGAACCACCTGTGCAGAGATTACTGCTTTGGGATCTACCACAAGAAACTGCTTGGTAAATACAAGTTTGGTACTGTCTCCATCCAGGAAAACTTTTAATAAATAATTTCCGGAGCGGGAAGGATAAGAATTAGCATCAGGCAAAATAGCCTGGTAATGGGTGTACCGCTGAAAAGCAATAGATGAATACCTGTAGGTATTGATGCGGTTGATGGTGAAACCTTTTATATAATCAAACGGGCTGAGCGTAGCCGGCTGCCAGTTGTAATCGCAAAGCTGGTAACTGTAATAATAATTTTTATAGCCTCCTTCCAGGTCGTCAAAACCAAGCTGAAAACGGTCTGCTGAGCCGAGAGTGAACACGGGCATGGATTGCGCATTTCCATACATATATAACTGTGTGGTAGCAACGTAGGGTTTGTAATTGGTTTCTACATTTTGAGCAGAAACAGCAACCGCAATGAATAAAAATAGTGCCGAAAAGCAGGCCCGTGATTTCATTTAATTACTTTGAATTGATTTACTTTTGAAAGATAGCAAATATTGATGGTTTGAATGTTCCTTTTTATATAGCCAGGCGATTGGCACTGGTGAAGCAAAAGACTTTTAGCAGGTTCATTATCGGACTTGCCATAGGCGCCACAACACTTTCCGTGGCTGTAATGATCGTGGCCATGAGTTTTGCCAATGGTTTTCAAAAAGTAATTAGTAACAAAGTTTTTAGTTTTTGGGGGCACATCAGGATAGTAAACAACCTGGACGAAAAGGTAAGTACTGCCGAAGAAAACCCGGTTACAGAAAACCTGCAGGTAGAGAAACTGCTGCAAAGTCAGCCGGGTGTGGCGGGTGTACAGGAATATGCTACCAAGAGTGCAATTTTAAAATACAATACTGACATAGAAAGTATCCTCCTGAAAGGTGTGAACAATAAAGAAATGTTCAGGCGAATGCAACCGTTTTTGGAGGAAGGCAGGTGGTTGAATTTTGACAGCTCCGGCTATAGCCTGGAAATTAATATAAGCAGGTATGTTGCTGACAGGTTAGAGATAAAAGTAAATGATACACTGATCGTTTATTTCTTTAACCCGGATGGAAGCAAAAGGGCAAGAAAACTAAATATAGCAGGCATTTATAAAATAGGGATTGAGGAATTTGATAAACATTTTGGCCTTTGTGACATTGACCTGCTGCGCCGTATGAATAACTGGGAACCAAACCAGATCGGTGGTTACGAGGTTTTTTTAAAAGATTACAAGACCACAGATTCTCTCACAGAAAAATTATATAAAAAATTGCCAGATGGTTGGTATGCACGAAGCCTCAGGGAGATTAATCCGCAGATCTTTGACTGGCTTGGGCTGCAGGATCAGCTAAAAAATATATTGCTTGTCATAATGATGATAGTTGCTGTAGTGAACATGCTTACGTGTCTCATTATTTTAGTACTGGAGCGAACCACAATGACAGGGATCCTTAAAGCAGTTGGCGCACCGGATAGCAGCATTCAAAGTATTTTCTTGTACAACACTGGTTTTATAGCTCTGGCGGGAATATTGCTTGGAACATTGTTGGGTGTACTCATTTGTGTCATTCAGCAACAAACGGGATTTATAAAATTAAATGAAGAAGCCTATTTTATGCGGACTGCCGCCGTGGAAATAAACTGGTGGCAGATCTTAGCTGTGGATGGGCTGACTTTGCTGGTGTGTATTGTTACATTATTAATTCCTGTTCTGCTTATTAAGAAAGTGAATGTGGTGAAGGCGATACAGTTTAGGTAGAAAACAGACGTTCAGATTATAGACCTTTAGACGACAGACTGAAATCCCGAAGTCGTACATGATCAGGATAATTAAGGATAAAAATTAAAGAAAATGTAAAAATAGAAAGACAAAATTTGTTTGGTAGTAATATGAAAAAATAAAAAGTAGCAATCGAAAAAAATTGCAAAGTATTAGAAAAACTAAATTGTCTAAACCATCTAAACTTCTAAACTACTAAACAATTCTCAACAACACTAAACAACTCTCAACAATTCTCAACAACACTAAACAATTCTCAACAACACTAAACAACTCTCAACAACTCTCAACAATTCTCAACAACACTAAACAATGCTCAACAACACTAAACGAAATTCCACGCTCCTACTCATCCTATTATGCACCGCAGCTTCCTGCAGCATTTTCAATGGTATGGAGAAGAAACTCAGGTCGATAGATAATGCCAGAACGCTTCGTAGTTTTACTTCCGTAGCAGATATGAACGATGCTTTTTTTGTACTAAAAGAAAACAACTATTTCGATTTTTACCGGCAGTTGTTTGATAGTGTAAAAAACAGTCGCTATCCGGGAACTTATACAACACTGGGAGATACGCTATACCTTCATTTCTTTGATAAAAAAGGAGCAGAAATATTAGGCAACAAGGCGGTATTACGATCAGACGATATTATCTTCCTTAAGTAACCTTCCTTTTTTATTGGCCAGGTAAACTCCGATAAGAATGATGAACATGCAAGCTGCTTCTTTCCAACCTACCTGTTCTCCGTAAATAATACCCCAGGCAAAGGCCACTACCGGAATGCCATAAGTAACCATGGATGCAAACACAGCACCTGCCCTTTTGATGAGCATATAAAAAATGACACTTGCTACAGCAGTGCCCAATACTCCCAGTATACAAGAATATATAGTGGATAAAAAGTATTGATGGTCTTGCAATGCATCTGTAAAATAGCCAGAAAAATAAAGTACCGCTCCTGCAGGTATGGCACATAATCCTAAAGCAATTGCCGCTATATGCAGTGAGGGAATGCCGAGTAAATATTTCTGCACCAGGTTTACATTGATACCATAAAACACAGTGGCAATTACTATTAAAAACATGTTCAGCACATTATTTCCTACACTAATATTTGGGTGGACAAAATAAAGTAATACGCTGCCGGCAAAAGCTACCAACATACCTATGATCTTGATAGAAGGTATTTTAGTTTGAAAAAAGAAAAGACCGAAGACTACTACAAATACCGGGGTCAATGAATTAAGCACACCGGCAGTGGAACTATCCAGCCCGGTTTCTGCTTCGCAAAAAAGATATGCTGGCAAAAGGCTGCCTAATATTCCGCTTAGAAATACAAGGAATAACTGGCGTGCTGATAATTTCCTGATATGTCGTAATGAAATAGGCAATAATACCAGCCCCGAAGAAACTATCCTGATACTGGCTACCTGAACAGCGGAAAGCCCTATCAACCCTTCCTTCATCATTATGAAGCTACTTCCCCAGATGATGGATAATGCAATAAAAATGATCCAGTTGATCAGCCCGAAATTTTTCAAAAAAGAAGAAATTATTAAATGCCGAGGGAAATAAAATTGTGCAAAGCTATTTTTTTTTAAACGAACATAATTAAATTAGCGACAATATTACTCACACTTAAAACGAACAAAGCATGGGTGTTCTTAAAGAATTTAAGGAATTTGCTTTTAAAGGCAACGTAATTGATCTTGCTGTAGCATTTATAATCGGTGCGGCATTTAGTGCAATCGTTTCATCACTTGTAGAAGATGTGATCACCCCATTGCTGCTTACACCTGCACTGGAAAAAATGGGTGCTGAGAAACTGGACCAGCTCACCTGGGGTGCTGTCAAATACGGCAACTTTCTTGCTGCGGTAATAAAGTTTCTCCTGGTGGCTTTTGTCTTGTACCTGGTGATATCTGTGATCAATAAGAAAAAGAAAAAAGAGGATCCGGCGCCTGCTCCCGGACCAACAACAACTGAGATATTATTAATGGAGATCAGGGATAGCCTGAAAAAATAATAAAAATTCTTACATTAGGGCAATGTCGGGACATGTTTTTTTCCTGCATTGCCTTATTTATTTTATACAAACAAGCAGAGATAGAATGAGAATTTTGATGAGTGTTTTACTGCTGGTCACCCTTTCAACAATAGCATTTGCACAGGATGAAAAAGTAAAAAATTTAAAAGCAGATGCGACAAAAACAATAAAAAAAGATGAGAAAGACACGAGCAACAAAACCTGGCGAAAAGGTGTAAAGTTAGCCCTTAATATAAACCAGGGTTCCTTATCTAACTGGAGTGCGGGCGGTGAAAAATTCTCACTTTCTATCAATAGTTTCGCTAACCTGTTTATATTTTATAAGAAAGATAAAAACTCCTGGGACAACAGCCTGGACCTCAATTACGGAATTGTAAACACTACCAGTCTTGGGCACAGGAAATCAAGCGACAGGATTGAATACATCAGTAAGTATGGCTATGCGCTCAATAAAAAATTAGATGTTGGCGGATTAATGAACTTCCGAAGTCAGTTTGCCAATGGTTACGCCTACCTTAAAAATGCTGAAGGAGAAGACTCCTCTACCCTTACCAGTAAACCATTGCAACCCGCATACCTGTTGCTTTCTCCTGGTATCAACTATAAACCTGCAAAACCTTTGAGCATTTTCATTTCACCAGTTACAGCCAGGTGGATCTTTGTGATGGATGACTCTCTGAAACTTTTGTATAATGTGCCACTCAATAAAATGTCAAAGCAGGAGTTTGGGGCTTTCGCATCCGTTACATACAACCAGTTATTTTCAGAAAAATTCGGGATAAAATCAAAATTGGATTTGTTCAGCAATTACCAGAACGATCCACAGAATATTGATATATTCTGGAGCAATACTTTTACGGCAAAAATTACGAGGTTCATTGATTTTTCGCTAAATGTAGATATGATCTATGACAATGATACCAAAAATGTAAAGGCAGGCAAAGGCCCCGCACCGCAAATCCTTCAGCTGATGGGTATTGGGTTTGCATATACACTTAAAAATTAGCAAATACACTCAGATTATACACAAAGTAAGGCCTGCAGCCTAATGAGGAAAGCCTTTCTGGATTCAATGTTATATTTTTACAGAAATCATAACTATACAGCGTGCAAGCACCATCTTATCATATCAAATTAGAACAGTTTGAAGGCCCTTTTGACCTCTTGCTTTTTTTTATAGAAAGGGATGAACTGGATATTTACAATATCAATATCACCCGCATCACTAATGATTTCCTGGATCATATTCACCAGTCACAGTCAACAAATATTGAGCTCAGCAGTGAGTTCATCCTGTTTGTAAGTACACTTATGCGCCTCAAGGCGAAAATGCTATTGCCAAGGAAAGAAATTGATGCTTCCGGAAATGAGATCGATCCACGCCAGGAACTGATAGATAAAATCCTGGAGTACAAGAAGTTTAAAGAAGCCAGCGCAAAAATGGCGGAGATGGAAGCTGACCGTTTGCTAATGATCAAAAGAGGAAACCTGCAGCATGAACTTGCCAGCATTGGAGAGGAAGCGGGGGAAGGAACTGAGATACAGACAATTACACTTTTCCGGCTCATGAAAGCTTTTGAAAAGGTGATCCAGAAAGTACAGGAGCGTAATTTCAAACCTGTACATACCGTAATTCAATACAATTACACGATGGAGGAAGTAAGGTATAACCTGCTGGAATCCTCCAAAAAAGAACAAACCCTTTCTTTCGAAAAGATTTTTGAGGATTGCTCCAATAAGATCCACGCTATTTTCATTTTTTTGAATATGCTGGAACTTGTGCAACAAAAATACCTGCAGATACTGATTGGAGAAGGTAGAAATAATTTCATTATAGAATTTAATAACGAAAGAGAAGAAGAAGTATCTAATCAACTCACCAGCGAAGATTTTGCCAACACGAATTGATTTACAGCAGATCTCCCTGTAAAAATGACAGAAAGTATTTTCGGCAAAATATTTGGTGTTTAGACATTAAATATTTTATATGAAAAAAACGATAACAAGGGCAAATGAAAGAGGTTCAGCCAATCATGGCTGGCTTAAACCCAATCATTATTTTAGTTTTGGTGGCTTCCAGGATCCAACACGGGTACATTTTGGTGCTTTACGGGTACTTAACGATGATTTCATTGCCGGAGGTGGAGCATTCCCTACACACCCACATGATAATATGGAGATCATTACGATTCCATTTACCGGCGCACTTCAACACAAAGACAGCACCGGCGGACAAGGAATGATACAAGCAGGCGACGTTCAAATCATGAGTGCCGGTACAGGCGTACAACACTCAGAAGCTAATGCCTCTGCAACGGAACCCGTTACCTTGTTCCAGATCTGGATCTTTCCAAAAGAAAGAAACATAACACCAAGGTACGATCAGCGGTCGTTTGGTACAGAAGGCAGGCAAAATGCGTGGCAAACCATTGTATCTCCCTTGAAACAAGACAATGCATTAGACATTAACCAGGATGCAAAGCTCTCATTGGTAAATTTATCTGCAGGTGGAAAGATCAACTATACCAATGCCTTTGAGGGGTCAGGTATATATGTAGTTTCTATAGATGGCAGAATTACCCTGGCTGATGAACCGCTGGAATCACGTGATGCGATCGGCATTTCAGAAATAACAACCTGTGAAATAAAGGCTGAAACAGATGCTCAAATTCTTGTGATAGAAATCCCTATGGAGTTTTAAGTAGTTGAGGTTTAAGCGACGACAATATATCTTTAAGGGAGACCGCCACTCTACCGGCTTCGACCAGTTGTGCCTGACAACTGATTTATCTCAGAGTGAAAAATAATTGGCAAACGCCTGATGGGTATATATGCAAGAACGGAATTATGGTGCTAAGCCATCCGATAATAAAAAAAGCCCTCTAACGAATTCACATTAAAGGGCTTTAATTATATGTATTAAATTGAGCGCTAAATAATTTTCTGTAGCATAACTACAGATTTAATTTGTTTCTTCAGCAGGAGTTTCTGCTTTTGGGGCAGTTTTCTTTCCAAAACGCTTATTGAATTTATCAATACGTCCTGCAGTATCTACAAGTACGTTTTTACCTGTGTAAAATGGATGGCTGGTATTAGATATCTCTAATTTAATGACAGGGTATTCCTGACCATCTTCTTCAAATACTATTGTTTCATTGCTGGCAGCAGTACTTTTGCTAAGAAAAGTGGTGCCATTACTCATGTCCTTAAACACTACTTTGCGATAATTGCCCGGATGAAGTTCTTTTTTCATTTTGTCTGTTTTATAATACGATTTCAGGCCGTATTGGTGACTATTAATTTTTAAGTGTGCAAAAATAGAGAATTTTGCTTAACATCCTTCAGTTATTTTATCTATAAAGGACTTACCTGAATAAGCTGAAGGGCTTTCGGATTTCTCTGATCTCAATTGCTTTGGCAAAAAATTTCACCAGGATAAGCCCAGCAAAAAAACCTCCGATATGTGCAGCATAAGCTACCCCTGTTCCGCTGGTTATACTGAGGTCATTATAGCCATCCCAGATTTGTAACCCGATCCATAAACCAAGTGTAATGAAGGCTGGTACCCGAATGACAAATAGAAAGGCTAAGACCTTTACTTTATTTTTAGGATACAATAATAAATATCCGCCCAGGACTCCGGAAATTGCACCAGATGCACCAAGGCTGGGCACCAGTAAGTCTCTGCCTATGGCTGCAGTAAGAAATACATGACAAAGGGATGCAATAATCCCGCAGAGTAAATAAAAACCAAGGTATTTCAGGTGCCCCATCCTGTTTTCCAGGTTATCGCCGAATATCCACAGGTACAACATATTTCCGCCAAGATGCATCAGGCTGCCATGCATAAACATAGAAGTAAGAAGGGTTAAATGAACCGGTATTGGAGTAACCGCAAGAATGCCATTTGCAACGTCCTGACCAGTTAATATTTCCTCGGGAACTGTTACAAAGCCTAAGGTGAAAATATTATCAGATCCCATTTGCTGATAGTAAATAAATACAAAAATATTCAGGGCTATCAGAATATAATTGACAAAGGGTGTAAGTACTCTGTCATCATTGGTGTCTCCTATTGGTAGCATAATTATTAAGTTATTTTAAGATGCTACAAAATAAATGAGTTTTTGCTATAAATGCGGGATAAATTATTTCTGGAATGTTTGTTGAAATGTAGGGATAATCCTTAATTTTAATATTCACCTCTTTAATCACAAAAAACAATAGACAAATGAAAAAGTACATTTTAATGTTTGCCATTGCAGGGATTGCAATATCAAGCTGTAATGAAAATGAAAAAACAGAAACAGAAACAGAAACTGTAGATGTAACTACCGTAGCCAATGAAGCTGCTCGAAATGGTAATTCAGAAACTGTAATGTCAGCAGATGTTCCGGATACAATTAGAACTTCTTTTATGGTAAAAAATCCTGGGGCGACAAAGGTGATCTGGAAAAAATACGAACCACAGGAAGACGATGGGCTTTCCAGGAATGATGAATATTGGTATGCTACTTATTATAATGAAGGAGCTGACTATAGTTCGTGGTACAATAACAATGGTCTTTGGGTAAAAACCTCTACAAAGATTTCTGGTCCTTCTGAGTTACCAGATGCAGTGAACAAAACAATTAATGCTCAATATCCGGGTTACACTATTGTAGAAATAGATAAAGAAAATGACAAGGATATGGATATGTATGAAATAGAATTGAAAAAAGGAGATCAAAAAGCAAAGCTTAAAATTTTACCAAACGGACAAGTTTTTAAAAGGAAATAAAAGTAATCATTAAATAAAGCACACTAAAAAAGGCAGATCGGGTTGATCTGCCTTTTTTCGTGCTGGGAATTTATTATTTCATTTTAGCTTTTATTGCATCAATTTTCTGTTTGTGGAGTTTTAAAGTAGGCAATGTAGTTGCTGCAAATTCTTTTAGTGCCCCATTTTTTCCATCATTGGCTTGCTCCTGAAAATTGTCAATATCTTTTGCATGGTCATCTACCATCATATCTACGTAAAGCTTGTCAAAGTCAGGCCCTTTTTTGGCTGCTAAATCATTGTAATGTTTTTGAGCATCTTCACCAAGACTGGCTGGCAAAGTAATATTGTTTGCAGCTGCAATGGATTTCAATTTTTCATTTGCTGCACCGTGGTCAGTTTCCATCATTTTACCGAATGCCCTCACTTCTGATGACTGAGCATTAGTCTGTGCCAACTTTCCCAATTGTACTTCAAGCATTCCACCATTAGCAGCATTGACTGCAAACTCTGCATCATCTTCCATATTATCCGGAAGCTTTTGCTCATTTTGTTCTTCTGCTACATCTTTAGGACCATCTTTTTTTTCTTCGCATGCTGTAAATGCGATCGCTGTTAAAAACAGTGAGGCAACTAGTAATTTTTTCATGTGCTTTAATTTTTTGTTTTAAGTGTAGTATCCTTAACTAAAACATTGTGCCAGAATATGATTTATTGCTTTTAGTAGGATTAATGGATGAATAATGAGGTGCTGCTGAAGAGCGGCGGCGGAGTGAGCGAAGTGCCCCGCCCTAAAGCGGGGTACGGAACAGCGAATAAGGCCGGACAACTGCTGAGGTTGGCAAATAAGCTGAGCGCCAAAAAATAAATTTTAATTGCTGCTATATCTCATTGGTTTACTGAAAAAGCTAGCTATTTTTTCCCTATTTTTGCCGACCTTAAAAAAAAGTTAACACTACATTTTTATGAACAATTTGATCTACGTTATCCCTGCTATGGGAATTGTGGGCCTGCTGTACACTTTTGTAAAGTATGCATGGGTAAGCAAACAAGATGCTGGTAATGAAAGAATGAAAGAAATCAGTACCTACATAGCTGAAGGTGCCATGGCTTTCCTGAAAGCGGAATACAAAATACTGACGTATTTCGTGATCATAGGTGCCATACTTCTTGGCATAATGGGATACAGCAATGCCAACAGTCACTGGAGTATTGCCATTGCCTTTGTAATGGGTGCCTTCTTTAGTGCCCTTGCAGGTTTCATCGGTATGCGTATAGCTACCAAAGCGAATGTGAGAACTGCCCAGGCTGCCCGTACAAGTCTGAAGAAAGCCTTACAGGTTTCTTTTACCGGAGGTTCTGTAATGGGAATGGGTGTAGCCGGCCTTGCCGTATTAGGTCTTGGTGGTTTGTTTATCATATTGAAAATGATCTTTGCTGATGGCGCTGCTGTAGATAGCGAAGAGATGGAGCGTACCATAGAAATACTTACCGGTTTTTCTCTGGGTGCAGAATCTATCGCATTGTTTGCACGTGTGGGGGGTGGTATATATACTAAAGCTGCTGACGTAGGAGCTGACCTTGTAGGTAAAGTAGAAGCTGGTATTCCTGAAGATGATCCAAGAAACCCGGCGACTATTGCTGATAATGTTGGAGACAATGTTGGTGACGTAGCAGGTATGGGAGCCGATCTTTTTGGTTCTTACGTAGCTACAGTTCTTGCCACAATGGTTCTTGGAAGAGAAACCATGATACCTGAGGGAGTTGTAGAAAATTATGGTGGCCTGTCTCCTATCCTTCTGCCAATGCTTATAGCTTCTATGGGAATTTTGTTCTCTATAATGGGAACATGGTTGGTGAGGATCGGTGAGAATACAGGATTGAGCACGCAAAAAGTACAGAATGCCCTGAATATGGGTAACTGGGGAAGTATGATACTTACTGCTGTAGGTTGTTTCTTCCTCGTGAACTGGCTGATGCCGGACACCATGGTACTTAGAGGTTTTACATTTACCAAGATGGGCATTTTTGGTGCCATCATGGTTGGTCTTGTAGTAGGTGCTTTGATGAGCATCATTACAGAATATTATACTGCAATGGGTAAACGCCCGGTAATGAGTATCATTCGCCAGAGTGCTACAGGACATGCGACAAACATTATTGGTGGTCTTAGTGTAGGCATGGAAAGTACCTTACTTCCAATCCTTGTTCTTGCTGGTGGTATTTATGGTTCTTACGCTTGTGCTGGTCTTTATGGTGTGGCAATAGCTGCAGCAGGTATGATGGCAACTACTGCTATGCAATTAGCAATAGATGCTTTTGGGCCTATCGCAGATAACGCAGGTGGAATTGCAGAAATGAGTGAATTACCTGCTGATGTAAGAGAAAAAACTGATATACTCGATGCTGTGGGTAACACAACTGCAGCATCAGGAAAAGGATTTGCAATAGCTTCTGCAGCACTTACTGCACTTGCTTTGTTTGCAGCTTTTGTTGGAATTTCTAAGATTGATGGAATTGATATTTATCGTGCTGACGTACTTGCAGGTTTATTTGTAGGTGGTATGATACCTTTTATATTTTCTTCTCTTGCTATCAAAGCTGTTGGTGAAGCTGCCATGGCAATGGTAGAAGAAGTTCGTCGTCAGTTCCGTACCATTCCTGGTATCATGGAAGGTACAGGAAAACCAGAGTACGATAAATGTGTGGCCATCTCTACCGAGGCTTCTTTGAAGAAAATGATGCTGCCAGGTGCTATTGCATTACTTTCTCCGCTGATCATTGGTTTTATATTCGGCCCTGAGGTATTGGGTGGATTTCTTGCCGGTGCTACTGTAACAGGTGTACTGATGGGAATGTTCCAGAACAATGCCGGTGGTGCCTGGGATAATGCAAAAAAATCTTTTGAGAAAGGTGTAGATATCAACGGAGAAACTTTCTACAAAAAATCAGAACCACACAAAGCTTCCGTAACTGGTGATACAGTGGGAGATCCGTTTAAAGATACGAGCGGACCATCAATGAATATCCTGATCAAACTAATGAGTATCGTTTCATTGGTTATTGCTCCAACCCTTGCTGTATTACATGCTGATAAAATACAGGCAAACCGTGCCGAAAAATTACGTGTGATTAATATGATGATCAATGGAACTGAGCAGCCTGCAACTCAGCCAAAGGAAATTAAAAATATTGATGGTGATGGAACTTTCATAGAAAAGGCTACTGAAATGAATGTGTCTTCAAATGCCTCAACAACGTATATATTAGGTGCTGCAGTATTTGCTACACCAAAATTCCATAGTTGATATACCATACAATATAAGGTAAAAGCGTCTCCTTAAATGGGGACGTTTTTTTTGGTGTGAATTGATATATTTATTCATTCTAAATTCTTCTTTTAGAAAACCCCCAGATTAGATTAAGTTTGTAAGGTAGCTGGTCTAAAAAAAATACATCTACAGATCTACAAAAAATCAACTTATGAGAATTTTAGTATCTCTTATTCTGCTCGCTTCAGTATTTGCATCTTGCAGTAAGCCTGGCATTCAATCAATTCAGACAAACAACAGTAGCGATTCATTAACTTATCAGCCCAAGATACCAGGATCAAAATGGACGTATAATCGTTTTGCTGCCGGAGGTATATCCAATGTGAATTATCTTTTTGAGCGATTAACCTATGATACTACCCGAAACGGAATCACTTACAATGTATACAGTAGTGGAATAGACGGCAATCAGTACCTCAGGCAAGATAGCTCCCGATACTACCAGGTACTTACAGCATCTACCAACAAGCCGGAATTACTGGTGCTGGATACTTCTAAAAATATTGGAGAAAGCTGGATCGGAGGTGTAAATGGTTCTGATACTTACACGTACAGAATAACTCAAAAAATACCTGTCTATACCCTTGATGGTTTTACTTTTAAAAATACAATTGTGGTACACCAGGATCGCACGAATACTTCCGGAGCAATTACTTTATCAGTAGATAACTACTATGCCCGTGGAATAGGATTGGTAAAAAGTGAAGGTACGGTTAGTGGAATATCAGTTGTGGTAAAAATACTTACACTCGATCTCAAGTAATAATCCCTACAATAATTCACCACTTTTGTTTATTGTTCTTACAATTGAATACTCATGTGGGAAAACATTCTTCAATACTTTCAAACACTTGAAAAGCATCCTATAGAAAGAATGGCCATTCTTGTGGGCGGACTTTTATTCTTCTGGATACTCGAAGGAGTTTTTCCTTTATTATCTCCAAAATATAAAAAAACAAAACTCCGCCATGCGGGAATCAACTTTGTTTTTACGGTCATTCACCTCATCATTCATACTTTTCTTGCAGTAATAATCGTGCTGCTGGCCGATTGGTGTAAGGCATCAGGGTTCGGCATAGTGTATTGGACTAATGCCAATGTATTGATGACCATTATTGTTTCGGTTCTGGCATTGGACCTCAGCAGTTGGCTGGTTCACCTCGTAATGCATAAAAATGAATTGCTTTGGCGGTTTCACCTGGTACACCACACTGATACAAATGTGGATGTCACCACAGGGCTGCGGCACCATCCGGGAGACAGTTTACTTAGAGGAATCTTTTTTATCATTTTCATTTTTATTTCCGGTGCTCCAATGTATGGTGTGATGATTTATCAAACCCTGGTAGTGCTCACTACTGCATTTACTCATGCAAATATTTCTCTGCCGAAAAAATTAGATAAAGCAATCAGCTATATCATTATCTCTCCCAATATGCATAAGGTGCACCACCACTGGAAACAGCCATTTACAGACAGCAATTACGGAGCAGTGTTTTCCGTTTGGGACAGAACCCTCGGCACTTTTTCAAAACTGGATATTTCGGAAATTAAGTATGGATTAGATAGACATTATCAAGCAGAAAAGGATGAGGATCTGCTTAGTTTAATGAAGCGCCCATTTCAAAAATTATAAATATAGTTTTTTGGATGAAAGGCTTTACAGTTCCTGTAAATACAGGGTTGCAGGATATTTTTTATAAAGAATTATTGGATTAATGAGAAAACAAATGAAGAATAGATCCTAATCATTTATAAAAAATAAATCCCCACTGTTTAGCGGGGATTTACATTAACTCTTCATATTTGCCGTCTGCAATGCTATTCCTAGGTCCCAGCTGTTGCTGTCCTGAATTACAACTTGCAGGTCATCAATTTTTTTACCAGTCACACGAACGATATCATCCATGATGGCAGCCTGCACTTTTGCGCCACTGTCTTTAATGTGCTTCACAAGTTTCTTTGCATCTTCCTGTTTTATGCCGTTTCTAACGGGTACTTCCTGTTTGGTTACTTTACCACTTGGAAATGGCTCTTTGGAAAAATCATAAATTTCTGCAGCAAGTCCCTGCTTCATGCTTCGGCTGATGAGAACGTCTTTAATTTGTTCGAGCTTCATTTCGCTATCAGCTTCCAGTTTCACAGTATAATTTTTTTTATCAAGGTCTATCACTACGTGAGAACCTTTGAAATCAAACCTGTTGGTGATTTCTTTTTTTACTACGTTTATAGCATTATCCAGCGTTTGCAGATCCACTTTACTGGTAAAATCAAATGATGGCATATCGATATATTTTTAGGTTGAATGAATTATTTTGATTTCTTCAGCTTTGAGTGGAAACATATCAAATGTTTCCGGACAATTAAAGACTGACTATATAACTAATATAATTTTTTATAGTTAATCAGGCAAGTTTCCTGCGATTGAAGTATGCTATCGCTCCGATAGCCAAACCTGCAACCATTAAACAAATTGAAATAATCTCTGCCTGGGAAAGATTAAAACCAGCCGTGTCATAGAGTTTGTTAACCCTGAACATCTCAATAAAAAACCTTTCTGCACCATTTAACACGAGGTAAAATCCAAACATAAAGAGCGGTATTGTTATCTTTCTTCTCAAGGCCCACATTAATAAGAACATCAGACCACAAATGATAGTTTCATACAATGAAGTTGGTATTACCGGCTGAGGCAAAACCCGGTTATGGTCATCAGTATTTCCAGGAATAATTATACCATCGTTATTTACATTTTGCGGAAAAGAATAAGCAAAGAACCAATTAGGTAAAAAATCGGGCCCTTGCCAATGTTGGGATGGAACGTTTTCCAAAGTGCCATAAATGCGGTTGGTTACTGCAGTTTTTTCGCCTGTGGAATCTATCACTACGCCCTCGGTAAAATAAGTAGCGTGCTGCTGTAATTGCTTTTCATATTCGCCCGGCGCAGCTACGGAAACATTTCCATAAGCATCACTCACATAAGCGCTATTGAACACACCCCAATCACCATCACCAGCTACCTGGCAGCCAATACGGCCAATTGCATAAGCGATCATAATACTGGGAGCTGCAGCATCTACCAAATGCTTAATTTTTATTCCTTTACGTTTTGCAAACCAAAGAATGGCTATAGTAGCCACAATGAGGCCACCATAAAAAGTAAGACCACTCGGCGATAATAATGTTCCTATCGGGTCTCTTACAAAATCTCCCCAATGCTCCAGAGTGTCAAATATCTTGGAGCCTAATATCCCAAAAACAAGTGCAAGAATTACAATGTCTCCTACCCTGTCATGTGGCCAGATACGCACATTTCTTCGTTCAGGAACTTTTAGTTTTTTTGTATGTCTTTCATACCATTTTACGAATCCCAGAACTACTCCTAATATAATTCCACCCATTATACTTCCCTGGTTACTAAAGATATATTCCTGGGGATTAAGCTCAGGGGGACGAAAAAATAATAAACCAACAAGCTTATAGCCGAATACGAAACCAACAATTCCATTTATAATGATTTCGGTAATTGATGCAGGTTTTCCTACGATTATTGTTTCTTCTCGTGGCAACAACAATCCAGCTTTCTCTTTTCTTTTTAATTCACTCGTAACCACCAGGGCTGCAGCCACAAAAGAAAGCGCCACCATTAATCCGAATGTATTGAAAATCTTCATGGCTTCCCACTCCACACTAAACCAATCCTTGAAAACATAATATAAATTAGGGTACATTAAGTATGTTTTATTTGCTGCAATATTACATGATATTACAGGGGTTTAAAAAAAATTTAATATTTCAGGTTATTGGGAAATTAAAAATCAGATAAAAAAAATCCTCCTACTTTTTGGTAAGAGGACTATATAAGATGCTAACAATATTAATTACTGCAATACTGATCGAAAGCAGCTGTAAGATTTTCGGCAATCATTTGCGCACTTCTTCCTTCTATATTGTGTCTTTCTATATAATGTACCAACTTGCCGTCTTTAAACAGCGCTATAGCAGGTGAAGACGGAGGATAAGGTAATAAATGCTCCCTGATCTTATTAACTGCTTCTACATCAAAACCAGCAAAAGCAGTCGTAATATGATCTGGCTTATTTGTAGCATTATTTACGGCCATCAGAACTCCGGGACGTGCAGTACCTGCACTACAGCCACATACAGAATTGATCACCACCAGCGCAGTACCTTTATCATTCAAAGTATTTTCTACGTCGGATGAGTTCAGAAGTTCAGAAAAACCATTTTCGGTGAGTTCTTCTTTCATCGGAATCACTATTTCTTCGGGATACATATATTTATATTTTACTTTTTTAATAAAGGACAAATTTAGTTCATTATAAAAGATTATTAGTAAGAATTACTTAAAACGAAAGCTCTGGACATCTAAGCCATTAGACACAATGTCATTTTATTTCAGCATAAATTGACACAAAGTCATTAATCCTTCAGGTATAACAAATTTATTGACGTACTTTTTTCATTGGAACAGAAATTGAAATAGGTTAGATACAATTTCAAACTAAAAAAATTAAAAACATAAAACAATGACAATGGTAAAAGTAAATCGTCCGCTGAACAAATCTTTGAATGGCTTTGTTAATGAGTTCTTCAATGAATTTCCTACAGCGATGGGCAAAACAATGAGGGAAGAAATATTGCACTATCCTCCTGTGAATATTTCTGAAACACCAGATACTTATTTTGTAGAATTATCAGCACCTGGTTTTGAGAAGGCTGATTTTAAGGTTAGTTTAGAAAACAACATGTTGACAATATCCACAGAAAAGTCTGAAGAAAAGCCAGCTGAAAACAACAATTCGCTACGTAAAGAATTTAGCCTGCGTAGCTTTAAAAGAAGTTTTACTATAGATGAAAAAATAGAAGCTGATAAAATCTCAGCTAAATATGAAAATGGCATAATGAAACTCGAATTGCCAAAAAGAGATATAGCAAAAGCAGTTACAAGAGATATTAATATTCTCTAGAAGATAGTTTTTTTGTGATGGTTTGGTTAATTACTTAGGTTGTGTGCTCTCGTAGCATACAACCTTTTTTATTTATACCATTAGTCGCTATCTTTAAAAATATCTAATTCAATAATTTGCATCCATGAAGAATGTTTTTTTTATTTCTCTAATTCTAATTTCTATTTACTCCATCTCCGCCTGCAGTAAAAAAGTAAATCCTTCAAAGACTGAAACTTCAAAAACTGAAGAGGTAAAGAGAACCGAGGCAGCGGATGCTGCGCCTGCAACATCAACAACTCCAGAAAAACCAGCCCCGGTAGTAGTAAAAAAAACTACGCCAAAATCCATTACATTAAATGATGCAGTGGCGAAAAAGTCTGTAGACGGCAGGTTATATTACGACCTGGAAGGAAAGCGTTACTGGAAAAATTATAAAGATGGGAAATACTACATCTTCAACCAAAGTATGAATGGTAATCCTGATTACAAACCGAGAAATTAAATTCAAATTTTAATAACCCAGGATCTTAAGCATAGATTGTGAAGTTTGTTCTTTTGCATACACCCAATCCACGATCTTACCATTTTTATCCTTGTCTAAAATAATATGTTTAGGAGAAGGAATCAGGCAATGCTTAATGCCGCCGTATCCGCTGATTTGATCCTGGTAAGCACCGGTATGAAAAAATCCTACATACAATGGCACTTTATCTTCTTCCGTTTTTTCTTCATTATTAGAAGATGGCTTTGGCAGGAACACTTCGTTAATATGTTCCTCACTATCATAATAATCATGCCCATCGCAGGTAATGCCGCCTAGTACTACCCGCTGGTATTCATTGCCCCATTTATTGATGGGCAACATCAGAAATTTTTCTCCAATGCCCCAGGTGTCAGGGAGTGTGGTGATGAAAGAAGAATCTATCATATACCAGGTTTCCCTGTCGTTCTGTATTTTCTGGCCGATCACACTATATATATGCGCCATGCTCTCACCTACTGTAAAGCTGCCAAACTCTGTATAAATATTAGGCATTTTTACTTTTGCTTTTTTGCAGGCATTCTTTATGTTCTTTACGATTTCATTGATCATAAACTGGTAATCGTAATCGAAACCCAGGCTGTGTTTGATCGGAAAGCCACCGCCAATATTTATACTGTCCAGTTCCGGGCAGATCTTTTTTAGCTGGCAATAGAGGTTAATGCTTTTCTGCAATTCACTCCAGTAATAGATGTCATCTTTAATCCCCTTATTCAGGAAAATATGTAACATTTTCAGCTGAAACTTATCCTCATATCCTTCTATCTCATCTACATAGAATTCAAGCACATCCTTAGCTTTCATTCCCAGTCTGCTGGTGTAAAAAGGAAAGGAAGGTTCTTCTTCCGCCGCTATCCTTATCCCTAGTTTAAATGGCTGTCCT
The DNA here is from genome assembly GCA_038208485.1 of Chitinophagales bacterium. Lineage (GTDB taxonomy): Bacteria > Bacteroidota > Bacteroidia > Chitinophagales > Chitinophagaceae > Ferruginibacter. Next base: position 43,716 of record JBBQYS010000003.1, on the reverse strand, counting down.
GTACGGATACGACCTTTGTACATAGCCAACTCTTCTTTATTGTCAAGAATCGGGATCACATTTTTAAATCCGTCGTTGATCAATTTAGCAATACGGCTCGTATAGTTTTTCTGCTTAAAACCATTGCAAACAATATGAATGTCTTTGGTTATTTTCTTACGTTTGTACAGGCTATTAATGATATCAATATCATAAGCGTAAGAAGTTTCCAGGTGTATATTGTGTTTTAATGCTTCCTCTACCACAAAACTAAAATGGGAACTTTTGGTACAATAGCAATAATGATACTCTCCCTCGTATTTGTGTTTTTTGATAGCGTTGGCAAACATTAGTTTTGCCTTATTGATCTGCATTCCAATTTTTGGGAGATAAGAGAATTTTAAAGGTGTCCCGTATTTATCAATAAGTGCTTTTACATCAACTTCATTATACTGAAGATGATCATCGACTAACTTAAATCCTTCCTGTGGAAAATTAAATGTTTGCTGTACAAGGCTATCGTAAGTATTGGTCATAATGCGAAAAGCAATATTAAATGAAAAACAATTTTTTTTAATTGCCCGCAAAGGTATTTAATAAGCAGGGATATACCGACAGAAAATAAAATGAAGTGGAATGGTATAAATGCCTGCTTTTATAATAAGACTTTGTTTATGGTTTGCAATTGATCCTTGTAAAAGATTAAACAAAAAAAGCCGCTCCTTTATCAGAAGCGGCTTTTTATATAAATTTTGTAAGATTACTTTACACTGTCCAAAAGACCTTTGAAAGTCTCAGGCTCATTCATTGCAAGATCTGCAAGAACCTTACGGTTCAGGTCAATATTCTTTTCAGAAAGTTTGTGAATAAACTGGCTGTAAGTCATACCTTCTGCACGAACTGCTGCGTTGATACGGGCAATCCATAAAGTGCGGTATTCTCTTTTCTTGAGTTTACGTCCTACATAGCTATAAGTAAGACCTTTCTCCATTACGTTTTTCGCAACGGTATATACATTTTTGCGCTTACCATAATATCCTTTGGCAGCTTTTAATATTCTTTTTCTGCGAGCTCTGCTGGCTACTGCATTTACTGAACGTGGCATTGATTAATTTTTTTAAAGTTTTAAATTTTTGGTACGGGAGGTATTATTTCATTCCCAATAAACGCTTCACAAAATGAAGGTTTGCATCTGCTACAATTCCATCCATACGCATAGCACGCTTGCGCTTGGTAGATTTTTTTGTAAGGATGTGGCGTTTGAAAGGTTTTTGGAACATGATTTTACCCGTTCCGGTAACTTTAAAGCGCTTTTTTGCGCTGCTGTTTGTTTTTACCTTTGGCATTATATAACTAATTATGAGTTACTCCCTGCTGGCGCCCCGAACAGTCGGGAACTTATGGAGCCGTGTGGGAAATGATTAAAATCCGAAGTTTTTATTTTCGGGTGGCAAAGGTAGGGGAATAAATCTATAATAGATCGGGGAATATTAAGATAAATTAGCGTCAGAAAACTACCATCTATCCCACTCCCACGGCGCCTTGTTCGGCATCCAGTTTCATTTCTTCAGTCATCTTCTTTAAAACAGGCACTTCCATATTTCTACCTGCAAAGATTAAAATAAACCAACCAAGCCCGGCACATGCCGCCATTGTTGCCGCCATAGGCATAGCACTTTCTGGTTTCAAAAGGCCCACTACTGCACTTGCTATGGCTGCTATTCCCATTTGCATAGCACCCATAATAGCAGAAGCGCTACCGGCATTGCTGGAAAATGGAGCCATGCTAAGTGCAGAAGCGTTGGGGAAAGTAAAGCCCTGGCAACTCAGGAAACAGGCAATAAGTACAATAGTAGAATATAGATTGAGGACATTAAAATAAGTACCAAAAACAAATAATAAACCTATAATGGCTTGCACACTCATGGTTACTTTCACTATTTGATTGCTGGTGTATTTTTTCAATAACAAATTATTGAGTTGACTACAAATAATCAATCCTGCAGCAATTAAGGCAAATATAAATCCATAATTTTTTTCAGAAACCTGGTACAGATCCATGAATACATACGGCGATCCTGATAAATAAGCAAACAAAGCTGCAGAAGAAAATGCTGCTGACAAAGAATAGATGACGAAAGTTTTTATCTGTAGAACACTTTTAAACTTTTTTAATATAGGGCGTGGCTTCAGCGAGTAACTCAAATCCGGGCCTGTACTCTCAGGTAAAAAGAATATACAAATCAAGAGAATAAGCGTAGATATAACAGCCAATATAATAAATACTGCATGCCAGCCCAGGTGTGCCACTGTGTATCCTCCAATAGTTGGAGCCAGGATAGGTGACACGCCCAGGATGAGGATTAAAATAGAAAATATCTTTGCATTTTCTTCTACAGGGAAAAAATCACGGATCATAGCTCGTGGAGCAACAATACCAACACAGCCTCCCAAAGCCTGGAAAAACCTTAATCCTATTAGTACTTCTACAGTTGTAGCTAATGCACAACCAATTGTAGCAATCACATAAAGTACAAGACCGATATACAATGGGCCTTTTCTGCCAAACCTGTCTAGCAGCGGCCCCCAGAGCAATTGCCCAAGACTTACACCAATAAAATAACTGGAGAGGGAATAAGACACCATGTCCACTGAAACTCCGAGATCTTTTGCTATGGCAGGAAAACCCGGCAGGTACATATCAATAGAAAACGGGCCAATTGTGCAAAGTAGTCCGAGGATCAAAATGATGATCCACCTGTTCTTTTCATTCATTACTACAAAGCTAAAAATTTCTGTCAGGAAACATTTGGAGAGGACTTCTACAATGCGGAAAAATTATTCTCCCATGCCATCTCCATCTGCAGTTTTACTGCTATTTGCTACTAGGGAATGTATCTCCTGCAGCTCATCGTTGGTAAAATACCGCCATTTTCCCGGTGCAATTCCACTAAGGGTTATGTTCATGATTCTTACTCTTTTCAGAGAAGTGACTCTGTGACCAAGTGATTCACACATTCTCCTTATCTGCCGATTAAGTCCTTGTTTGAGGATAATGCGAAATTTATTGTCACCTTCCTGTTTCACGAAACAAGGAGCAGTAACAGCACCCGGGATTCTTACACCCGTACGCATTTGCTTTATAAATTCCAGTGTCAGCGGCTTTTCTGTCTGCACAATATATTCTTTCTCATGGCCATTTCCGGCACGAAGAATTTTGTTTACAATATCACCGTCATTAGTAAGGAAAATCAGGCCCTCAGAGAGTTTATCTAATCGGCCAATAGGAAAAATGCGTGTTTTAAATCCTATAAAATCTATGATATTGGTTTTGTCTTTTAGGTCTGTAGTACAGGTTACAGCTTTTGGTTTATTGAAAGCAAGATAAACAGGCTGCACATTTTTTTTCAATGATTCACCATCCACTTTTACAACATCCCCTGCGCCTACCCTGCTTCCTTTATGTGCATCTTTTCCATTAATGGTCACCCGGCATTCTTCTATAAACCTGTCAGCTTCCCGCCGGCTACAAAATCCTGTATTGCTGATATATTTATTTAAGCTTACATCCAAAATGGTGAGATTTATTAGAATTTATTTAGTGAAGGTCATTCTGTAGTCTACACTGATCTTGCCTTTAGTAATATCATCCAGTTTTCTTTTCAGCAAAGTCCGCTTTAGGGGTTTCAGGTAGTCAATGAATAACTTGCCCTCTGTATGATCGTACTCGTGAAGTATAACCCTGGCGGTGATCCCAGTGAAGATTTTTGTATGGGACGTAAAGTTTTCATCCACAAAATCAAGGGTCACTTCCTCCTGTCTTAAAACGTCTTCTCTTATTTTTGGAATGCTGAGGCATCCTTCATTGTAAGGCCATTCTTTTCCATTCAGCGCAGTGATATGAGCGTTAATGAACACTCCTTTATAGCCGGGTTCATCAGGATAAACACCCACTTCATCATCCTCCTGGTTTTCAAAAATCTGTTCGCTGTCTATAACAAAAAGCCTGATCGGCTTATTGATCTGCGGAGCTGCAAGTCCAACACCATTGCTATTGTACATAGTCTCCCACATATCAGCGATCAGTTTTTCCAGTCCGGGATATTCCGGGTTGATATCTGCACAAACCTGTCTTAATATTGGAGAGCCATAGGCTACTATCGGTAAATTCATTGTAAAAAATTCTTCTAAATAAGCTGCAAAGGTAATTACTTATGCAGGGAAAATGAAATGAGGTGAAATTTTTACGGAATCCTTGTCAGCGCTGTGATTCAAGGTATTCCTGCAATAGTATTGTAGCAGCGATCTTATCGACATTTCCTTTTTCTTTTCTGTCTTTTTTCTTCATACCCATATCAATCATAGATTGTTTGGCCAGCACCGAAGTATATCTTTCATCCACTGTTTCTATCGGAATATGGGGAAAGCTTTTTTGTAATCGTTTGAGTGCATTTATTGCAGGAGCTGTTCCGTGTGTTGCAGATTCATCCCAGTTTAAGGGCATGCCTATGATGATTTTTTCTACCTGTTCTGTAGCAAAATATTTTTGTAAATAAATGATCAGTTCATGAGAAGGAATGGTTTCTAATGCTGATGCGATGATCTGTAATGGATCTGTGACTGCAAGTCCCGTTCTTTTTACACCATAATCTATTGCCAGAATTCTTGCCATAGTATTGAATTAAGATGCTTTGATAATACAGTATTTAGCATCCAGCGCATTTGAAGCTGCATAAATATCATTCATAAATTCCGGCCCATACTTAGCATACCAGGTAAGGATATTATCTACCCTTTCCTGTAAATTATCTTTTGGAAATAATCCTGATTTTAATTTATTGATCTGCCTGGAATGTGCTTCTTCATTTTTCCTGGCAGCATTCAGCAGCTTTACTTCCAGTTTTATTAACCTGTCTTTTGCTGTATGTGCCAATGCTTTGACATGTTTGGAAAATGTCGGATCTGTTGCAATAGCAATTTGTTCAATCTTTATATAAATTTCTTCTAATGCTTTTTTCTCATCTTCCAGTGTCAACTGATTGGTATTGTTTTGAAATACAAGTTGTTTTTCCAGGTCAAGGACTGAGCGAAAAATATCCAGGTCTGTCAGGTTTAATTTTTGTTGCAGGTCGTGCAAATTTTCAGGAACGATTGTAAATGAATTTCTTAAAACCAGCATCGGAAAAAAAACATTTACTTCAGCAAATACATTTTTCAACTCAAGCCAGTAAGCGAGTTCTCCACCACCACCAATGAATACAATGTTAGGAAGCATCATTTCCTGTAAAACCGGTCGTAGTATAACGTTAGGAGAGATCAAAGATGGATCTTCAGTAAATTCTTTGATCAGGTCTGCTGCAGAAATATTTTCATGAAACCCATCAATAAAGAAACCATCAGCAGTTTTTTCAATTCTTTCTCTCCGGTCATTTTTCAGGTAGAAAAGATTTATTGCCCTTCCGCCAGCCTGTATTTTATATTTTTCCGGGAAAGATTTAATTGTTTGTTCTACTGCCTTTGCAGAAAAACCGGTTGTCAGTTCTTTTATAGCAACTGGAAGGAAATTAGTTTTTAATTTAGCATTATCAGGTTTTAATATCACTAACCCAAATGCTGAAAATAAATGATTGACAAAGCCGAAAGTTGCGTGCTCAATCGTTTCTCCTTTTCTATAAAATTGTTTTACTACTGACAGTATTTCTTCAGCATAAGGAAGTACTCCAAGCTCTGCTTCTATAGAGGAAATAATATTTACCAGGTGGTCATCTATCAGCATACGCCCTACAGCGCCTGTTTGCTTCGTTTGCCACTGGTAGTGTGAGTGATTGATCACCACTTCTCCAAGTTCTTCCAGGTCTGCATCTTCGCTGCCCATGTAATAAACCGGAACAAATCTGTTTCCAGGAAATTCTGCTGAAAGTTCTTCTGCAAGTTTTATAGCATGCAGAATTTTATAAATGAAATACAGGTGGCCGGTAAAAATATTTGGCTGATGTGCAGTACAGATGGTAAAGCAATTTTCATCTGACAGCGATGAAATATTTTCATTCAATTTAGGAGAAAGCTCAAACCCTTCATAATCCTGCCTGATAAATTCCTGCAGGAGTTTTCGGGATACCGGAAATTTCTTTCTTTCCTCTATGGCTTTTTTTATGCCTTCTTTATCTGTCTGAAAATTGTAAAATGGCTGTAAGGATTCCTCTCCTTTGATGTAATCCAGAACAAGTGACGAAAATTTACCTGTATCCTGGTAAGAAATATAATGTGGGGTAAAAGCCAAGGTTTAATTGTTTTCTCTACGCTAAAGATAGAAACTAAGGTTCGGGAAAAATAATTCTTTATACTAACTCTCCTTCGAGGTCGTAATCATATGCACTACTGATCTTCACCTGCACAAAATCGCCGGGCAGCAGCTTCTTTTTTGTATTAATGATCACTTCATTATCTACTTCTACACTATCAAATTCGGTACGGCCAATATATCTGCCGGCTTCTTTTCTGTCAACAATTACTTTAAAAGTCTGCCCTATTTTCTCTTCATTTTTTTCTAAGGAAATTTCCTGCTGCAGATCCATGATCTCCTGCGCACGTGCTTCTTTTTCCTCAGCAGGAACATCATCTTCCAGGCCATGCGCACTTGTATCCTCTTCGTGACTGTAAGTAAAAATCCCTACCCTGTCAAAACGCATTTTTATAAGAAACTCTTTTAGTTCTTCCACATCTTCCCTTGTCTCTCCGGGGAAACCGGCAATGAGTGTAGTCCTTAAACAGATACCCGGAAGTTTTGCACGAATAACCCCAATCAATTCTTCCATTTCTTCCCTGGTAATATTTCTGCGCATAGCTTTCAGCATATTATTGCTGGCATGTTGCAAAGGAATATCCAGGTAGTCACATATGTTTTCCCGCTCTTTCATGGCATCAATGATATCCATCGGAAACTTGGTAGGATAGGCATAATGCAGCCTGATCCATTCCAGCCCTTTGATATCTGCTAATTTGTGCAGCAGTTCCGGTAAGGCTCTTTTCTTGTAAATGTCCAGGCCATAGTAAGTTAATTCCTGGGCTATTAGCATTACTTCTTTCACGCCTCTTTGCACTAATTTTTCTACTTCAGCTACAAGACTTTCTATTGTCCTGCTCACATGCTTGCCCCGCATCAATGGAATGGCGCAGAAAGAACAAGTGCGGTTACAACCTTCACTTATTTTTACATAAGCATAATGTTGTGGCGTAGCCAGCAGTCTTTCACCAATCAATTCTCCTTTATAATCTGCATTAAATCTTTCGAGTATTTGAGGAAGTTCCAGTGTGCCAAAAAAAGCATCTACTTCAGGAATTTCATCTTCCAGGTTTTGTCTATATCGTTCGCTAAGGCAACCGGTAACAAAAACCTTATCCAGCTTTCCCTGTCTTTTTAGTTCTACATTTTCCAGGATGGTTTGTACACTTTCTTCTTTTGCTTTATCAATGAAGCCGCAGGTATTGATCACAACAATATTGTGATCCAGCTTGCTGTTTTCGTGAACTGTAAGAATATCGTTGGCCAGTAACTGGCCACTCAGCACCTCACTATCCACCATATTCTTACTGCAACCGAGCGTTATAATATTGACCTTGTCTTTTTTTAGCGTTTTTGTCTTCATGATAAATGGGCGCAAAGATAGCTTGTTAGCAGCTAACCCGAAAATAGTATACCCGAATACTGCATGATTTAGGGTTTTCTTATTATTTATCAAAGCAAAGCATATTTCAGGGAAAAAATTATCTTCGGCTTCCTTTGGCTGAAATTAATAACAACTTTAATTTATAACCTGTCAGCCAGGTGCCCAAACTGAAACTGCATTACATGTCAAAAAAAAGAAAAGCTACAGCTGTAAAACCAACGACATCTATAACAAAGAAAGAGGTTGCAGGCAAAGAAAAAAAACCTGTGTACCTTGATGCAAAAGCTGTCCTGCTCTGTGGTTTGGTATTTTTACTTCCATTAATATTTTCCCGTTCCGTACTAGATCCGGTAATAGTTCCCAGGCAGTTGCTAACCGGTTTTTTTGTACTGATCAGTCTGCTGTTTTTTTATATCATTCCAAAAAAATCTCCGGAATTATTCAAGGCAGCATACTTTAAATATGTTTTCATTTCCGGGATTGTTTTCGGGGTTTGGAGTATAATTACTTTGGTTTCTGCCGTAAATCCCATGACGGGTGTTTATGAAGTTTCCAGAACTTTCTTCAACCTGGCGCTTCTCTATATTATTGCAGATATAGTTGTACAAAATAAAAACCTGGTACCTGTTATTTGCAGGATTATTGTTTTTACCGGCGCATTGCATGCAGTTATTGGATTAATGCAAAATTTCCAACTTGCTTTCAATGACCTTCCGGGTGCTAATGCTTTGCCTTATGGTTTAATGGCGAACAGAAACTTATTTGCATCTGCGCAGGCATTTACTATTCCATTTGTATTCTTTTGTTTTTACACCGGGTCTAAGCCATGGAAAATAATATCTTCTACCAGTTTCCTGTTGATCACTTCATCTATTATTATTTCCCAAACAAGATCGGCATGGCTGGCATTCATGGTTTTCTTCCTGGTATTTATAGTTCTTGGAATTGTTTTCCTGAAAAATGAAAGGAAAAAAGTATTGACTATTTCTGTTTCGGCTTTGGTGCTTGCTTTGGCGTTAGGATTTCTTATAGCAAATACGGGTGGTGAAGATTCTATTGGAAACAAAATAAAAGAAAGGACCAGCAGTTTGGTTGGTGCTGTAGCAGATTCTACAGAAAGTGGGTATTCTGTAAATGACAGGCTTAGCATCTGGAAAAAAACGACCGAGTTGATAAAGGATAAACCATTGACAGGTGTCGGGGTTTCTAACTGGAATATAAATATCCTTAATTATGGGTCGAAAGGACTTGCCTGGGCCAATGGTGATTATGTGCCTGATCGTGTGCACAATATTTACCTTCAAACAATTGCTGATAGCGGGTTTCCGGGGCTTATTATTTTTCTTACTTATTGGGTGTTACTGATCATTGCAGCATTTATTTCTGTAAAAAGATCTGCTGATCTCACTCAAAAAATTATTTCCATTTGCATGATAGCTGGCCTTGGTGCTGTGGCTACTGATGGTATGTTTAGTTTTCCGTTTGAGCGGGTGGAACATACGCTTTACATTACGCTTATGTCCGGAATAATCCTGGCAAATTATTTTAAAGCTTCTGCAATTACCGAAACGAATAGTATTAAAGGTAAACACTGGCTTTTCTGGATTATGCTGCTCATTGCAGTGGTGAATATTTTTATGACTTTTAAAAGGAAGCAATTTGAGTCTGCACTATATAAAGTAAAAAGTACCGAGGGATTGAAACAACCACAGAATCTTATTGGTTATGTAGGAGAAGGTGTAAATGATTTTGTAATGCTTGATCCCACTGGCTTGTCTTTGGAAGCTAAAGAAGCAATGGCTTACCGTGACCTGAAACAATACCCTCAGGCATTGGAAGTAATGAAAAAAGCCATGAGGTTAAATCCTGCAAGCCCGATGTTGTATAATAATTTAGGAACTATTTATACTGAAATGGAGAACTATCCCGAGGCAATAAAAGCATATGAAGGTGGATTAAAACTTGCGCCAGATTTTGTGATCATTAAGAAAAATCTTGCTATAAATTATTTCAACAATAATGAGTTTGAAAAAGCTATTAGTATGGTAGAAAGTTTTGATTACAAACAAGAGACAATATTTCTGAATATTTATGAACAGTCTAAAGCAATGGTAAAATACCAGGAAGACCAGAAAAATTCATCAAAATAAACAAGCAGCCACAATAGATTTAATTATTTTTACCGGGATAGCAACATATCCTGCTATTCATTTATAAATGAAAGCCTGATCAATGCAAAGAATTTTTTTACTCTTCATTTCCCTTTTATTTACTTTTTGTGGGTTCTCCCAGGAAACTGACACTACAATTACGGATAGAAATATTAAGAGCAAAGTCCTCAGTGATATACAGCTTAGCCTGGAAACCAAAACCCGAACCTTAGATTCATCGGTAATAAAACTTGATAAAAAAGTAGATGACCTGGATAAAGCAATTGCGAACTCTCGTAGTGCTTATGAAAAGGCTGATAAATTACTCGAACGGGTGCAGTCGCTGGAAAAACGACAATTTGCAATTGAGGAAAATGAATTAAATGTTTACCAGGCGAATTACCAGTCTGCTATCATCAACCTGGTGTCTATGGACAGGGAAATTAAGCCCCTGTTATTGTTTAATTCTTCCCGTGAGTTTTTTGCTGCCTTAACAGAGACAAGTAACCCAACTTCCTATCCCGGCTATAGGCAATGGTACCAGCAGTTTACTGAGTATGTAAATAATGAAAGAGGCAGGGATGCTTCGTTAAATGTTCTGGGGAGTCTGCTTACACTTACCGGCGACATATCCAAAGGCACCCCATTTACCGGGCCTTTGACGCAATCATTATTTTCAGGTATCTCCTCATTTATCAGTAGCCTGGGGCGAAATCGCAAAGAACTGAGAGATCAAAGTGAACAAATGTTTTTACTTACAGCTAAGATTGCCCAATTTACAAACGACAAAAACCTGATAGAAAATGAATGGGGTGCCATTACCAAAGAACTGGATGAGTTGCAGAAACAGTATGATGTACTTTTAAAACAAAACCTGAAACTCCTGCAGATCACCGAGAATGACTTTAAGAATGGTTTCAGCAGGGAAAATGATGCCAATAAAAGATATGAATACTTAAGTTTTCTAAAACAAAAATCTGCAAAACTGGTTACAGCCCAGAAATCTTCCAACGCTAAAGACTGGAAAGAAGAGATCTATTTTGAACTGACAGATGTGCAGGCGCTAAAATTAAATTTTGGCCGAACTACATTCAGAATAAGTGAGAATATTGAAAGTTATAAAAACCTCATTCAAAAATATAAATCTGATCCTGAAATTGGAACCAGGGTAGTACAACTACAAGATAAACTTACCAAACTAAAACAGACCTTCGACCAGGCTTTTGATCCTTTAGATTATATAAATTCTGCCACAAGAATGTACAAGGTTAACTGATTAATTAAACAAGCCTTTATGTAACAGTTCCAGAGTTTTATTCTTGTGTTTCTGAGGTACCAGTATAGATATATTGTGGTGAGACCCGCCGTAACTAACCATACGTACCGGGATATGTTCAATGGCATCAAAGATCTTACGCATCACAGATTTTGTTTGGGTAATTTCATTTCCGACAATACTAATAATTGCCTGCTTTTTATCTACTTCTACGGTACCGAATTCGGAAAGTTCTTTTACGATTGCATCAAGATTTTCGGCCTCGTCTATGGTCAGCGAAACGGCCACCTCTGAGGTAGTGACCATATCTATCGGTGTTTTCCAGGCTTCAAATACTTCAAATATCTTTCTCAAAAAACCATGGGCCAGTAACATCCGGCTGCTTTTTATCCTGATGGCAATGATGTTTTCTTTAGACGCAACTGCTTTTACACCCATGCTTTCTGCATGTTCTGTAATGGTTGTTCCTTTAGCAAGTGGTTGTAACGTATTTAAAAGTCTAACCGGAACATTATGCGTTTGTGCCGGCCAGATACTTGCCGGGTGAAGAATCTTTGCTCCAAAATAGGCAAGCTCCGCAGCTTCTTCAAAACTCAAGTGATCTACTGCGGTGGTATTGGCCACAACCCTTGGATCATTGTTGTGCATACCATCTATATCCGTCCATATCTCACACACTTTTGCTTTGATGGCTGCTGCAATAATAGATGCTGTATAATCACTGCCGCCTCTTTTTAAATTGTCTACTTCTCCCCTGGCATTTTTTGCAATGTACCCTTGTGTCACAAAAAGATCTGTGTCTTTATTTTTTTGAATCACCTGGCTGAGTTTCACTTTGATAGTACCAAGCTGCGGTTCACTGTTCTTATCTATTTGAATGAAGTCCAGCGCATTTAGAAAGGTGTGTGGAATTTTTTGTTCAGATAAAAGCAGGCAAAATAACTTACTGCTCAGCATTTCACCCTGCGCTAAAATATCTTTCTTCAAAGCTTCACTATAGCTGATCTTTAAAATAATTTGCAGGAATTCAAAATGTTCCTCCAATACCAGCATGGCATTTTCTATGAAAGATTTTTCTGTAAAAAGTTCTATAGTGAAGGCTTTGTAGGTTGCGTACAGTTCTTCAATTTTTCCCATTGCTGCTTCTCTGTCATTTTCTGCAAGTAAGCTGCTGATCTCCATTAAGGTATTTGTAGTACCACTCAGTGCAGAGAGCACAACAATCTTCCTGTCCTGGTCAGCAGAAACCAGTTTTGCTACCTCCTTCATACTTGCAGGTTTACCCACACTTGTACCGCCAAACTTCATCACTTTCATAGTGTTGCTATTTTATTCTTTTTGTTTTGATTAAAACCTTTGCAAAAATATCAATTTGCAAACGGATGTGGCACATCCATTTTTAGCGCTACTTCTTTTAGGTCATCTATTACAGACTGGAGTATTGGAATTCCATCCTCCATCCTTTCTATTTCCATAGCTGCCTCTGGTTCGCCCGGAATAATTACGGAATTTGCTTCGGTTGTAGTTTCAGCATTTTTAAAGCGATCTATCCACTGGTCCATATTTGCTTTAAAATCCTCAGCTGTTCTGAAAGCATCTATTCTCATTGCTCCAAAAAAATGTCCCAAACCTTTACCTGGCATGTTTTCAGGCATGGGCACATAGGCAGGAAAAGGAGGCACCCAAGGGCCATAATTTGCTCCGCTTAAAATAGCCGAAAAAATATCGACCACACTACCCAGCATATAACCTTTATGGCTTCCCTGAAGGCGGCTGCCTCCTAATGGAAGAAGCGCTCCTCCCTGTTTCAGCGCATGTGCATTCATACTACTATTCCCTTCTTTATCCTGTACCCAACCTTCCGGTACATCTTCATTTTTTCTTTGGAGCATTTCCAGTTTGCCATTTGCAGCAGTTGTTGTAGCGAAATCAGCCACAAAGGGAGGAAATTTTCCTGCCGGAATAGCAACTGCTATTGGGTTTGTTCCCAGTAGTTTTTCTGTGCTGAAAGTTGGTGCCACAAGAGGTGAGGCATTTGTCATGGCAATTCCAATCATATCATGGGGCAGTGCCATCATTGCATGATGGCCAGCTATACCAAAATGATTACTGTTCTGTACACTTACCCATCCTGTCCCTGCTACCAAAGCTTTTTCTATAGCTATCTTCATGGCATAAGGAGCTACAGTAAGCCCGAGGCCTGCAGCACCGTCAATTGTTGCTGTTGATGGCGATTCATGAATTATTGAAGGCTTAGCAGTAGTAATAATACGGCCGGCTTCCCAGAGGCGGACATAACCCGTAAGCCTGGCCACTCCATGGCTATCTACTCCACGGATATCCGCTCTTAATAATGTGTCGGTTGCAGTTTTAGCATCGGTTGTACTGCAACCCATTTTTGTGAAAACTGCCAGGCAAAATTTCTCTAATTCTGCATATGTAAAGTGCTGAGTCATGTAATAAAAACTAAAAATACCTAAGTCAAAAAAAATCAGGATGCTGTAGGAGCAGTTTCTTCATGTTGTTTAAAATATCCATCCAGTTCTTCCATCATCAATTTGCTACCTATAAAAAATGGAACCCTTTGATGAAGGCTGGCAGGTTCAATATCTAGTATAGGTTGATATCCATCAGTAGCTACTCCACCTGCAACTTCTACTATAAATGCAAATGGATTGCACTCATACAACAACCTGAGTTTGCCTTCCGGTTTATCAGTAGTACCAGGATACATAAATATGCCTCCTTTTATCAGGTTGCGATGCACATCTGCCACCATACTTCCAATGTAACGCTGTGTGTAAGGACCACCGGTTTCTTTATCTTTTTTCTGGCAGGCTGTAATGTATTCTTTAACCGGCTGAGGCATCCGGAAAAAATTTCCGTGATTAACGCTGTAAAATTTTCCCTGCTCCGGGCATTTTAGATCAGCATGACTGAGGGTAAATTCCCCAACACTTTGATCCAGTGTAAATCCATTTACGCCCCTTCTTGTAGCATAAACGAACATAGTACTACTCCCAAAAATAATATAACCTGCAGCTACCTGCTTTCTGCCGTTTTGCAAAAAATCGGCCTCTGTAGCTGCACTACCAAGTGGTGAAACTCTTTTATACACACTAAAAATAGTTCCAATGCTCACATTTACATCTATATTGCTGCTTCCATCCAATGGGTCAAACAGGCAGACATATTTTGAATTATTGCTGTGTTCATCATCAAAGATTACTACGTCGTCCATCTCTTCACTGCCCACACCGGCACAACTGATGCCATGCTTAAGCACGCCTACCATTTGTGTATTGGCAAAAATGTCCAGCTTTTTCACTTCTTCGCCCTGCACATTTGTCGTACCATAGTCTCCCAGGATGTCCACCAGTCCGGCTTTGTTTACTTCTACATGTATCCTTTTTGCAGCAAGTCCGATATCTCTCAGCAAACGGCTGAGTTCTCCAGTGGCATGTGGGAAATTGCGTAATTGCTGAAGGGTAAATTCATCCAGGGTTTGTACTTTACGGTTGACAAGCATAAGCGTTAATGTATTATTTAAAATAAAAATGCCGGAATAGCAAGGCTTACAAATGTAAGTGAATCAATAAAATAAACAGTTTGAAAATTAGTAACCTTCTGCCTTTAAATATGTTAGAGTATTTAATTTAATAACTTCGGCATTTTACAAACACTCAAATTATTCCAAAGAAAAAAATGAAGGTGTACAAATTTGGTGGGGCCAGTATAGAGACCCCGGAGCGGATGACAGAAACGGCAAAGATTATTGCTGCAACAGAAGAACAGCCTTTGTTGGTTGTGATCTCTGCACTTGGGAAAACGACCAATGCGTTGGAAAAAGTGGTTGATTCATTTTTTTATGAAAGAAAAGATGAGGCGCTGAAACTTTTTGAAAAAATAAAAGAACAACACCTCAATTTTATAAAATACACCATTGTAAAAAACTGGAAGGAAGCAGAAAACAAACTCAAAGATTTTTTCACAGAAATAGAATGGTTATTACATGATAAACCGGTTCGGGAATACGATTATTATTATGACCAGATTGTTTGTTGCGGTGAGTTAATGAGCACTTCAATTGTACATTATATTTTATTAGAGTTGACTATTGATGCTGCCTGGATTGACGTACGTGACCTGATCAGAACAGATGATAATTTTCGGGATGCCATCATTGATTGGAAAGTGACAGGCGAAAATGTGGAATCTCAATTAAAGCCGCTAATTGCCTTACATAAAGTAGTGATAACCCAGGGATTTGTTGGGGCTACTGATGAAAATGAAAGTACAACATTGGGTAGAGAGGGAAGTGATTTTACCGCTGCAATATTTGCCTCTTTATTAGATGCTGAAGATGTAACTATCTGGAAAGATGTTCCCGGTGTAATGAGTGGAGATCCGAAATCATATGCAGCAGCGGAAGTCCTGCCTGCATTGAGTTACAGTGAGGTTGTAGAGATGGCTTATTATGGTGCCCAGGTAATTCATCCTAAAACTATAAAGCCATTACAAAACAAAAAGATTCCATTAAATGTTAGAAGTTTTTTAGATCCTACATTAGCAGGTACAACTATATCTTCTGCGATTACTAAAGACCTGCCTGCATTAGTGATAAATAAAGCTAACCAGGTAATGCTCACTTTCCGCTCAAAAGATTTTTCTTTTGTAGAAGATAAGCCCATCAATGCTTTGTATGAAATGTTTCACAGCCTAAAAATAAAACCTACTGTTTCTCAGAATGCTGCAATCTCCCTCATCTGTTGCTTCACTGACAGGGAAGAAAAAATAAACAGCCTGGCAGCATCAGCTGCTGAATATTTTGATGTGGCGCTGGAAAGAAACCTGAGCCTGGTAACCATCAGGCATTATAATGAAGAAGTCATTGAAAACCTAACAGGAGATAAAGAAATTGTTTTACTTCAAAAAACGCATGAAGTATTACAAGCGGTGATCAGGAATCCGGTTAGTTAATGACATATTCACCTGCCCTGTTTACCATGATGAGTGGTAATTCTTTTTTGGTTTCAAAATAATCGAACACAGTTTTTATATTGTTGTTAAACCGCTCCAGGTAGGCATTATCTTTTATAGAAGCAGCAAGATAATCAGCTGATTTTTTTACATTGTACCTTACCGGGAAAATATGTACAGGAATAAATTCCTGGCCATTCATTTTGGCATAGCTTCCAATAATGTATAACTCTTCCATTGGGATGTCTGTGATAGGAATGCAACCTGTACTTACACAATTTCCGTGTATATAAATGGCGCTTCCGGGACGAACAGGATCACTTAAGATTTTATCTGAAGCATTCGGATAACTTATTCCAAGAGACAAATGGTATAGACTATTTGGATTGAATTCATCAATGTGATAAAATCCTTCCGGTACCTGGTAATCACCCTCTATTCTTTTAGGACCCATGGTTCCGCTTACCATGCAGACTTTATAAGTTTTAAAAAGTTTGTAAGCTTCATCGGTTTTGTCTTTTACCCAAACTTCTAACTGACGATCGTATTTAAACGAACGGACATACATAGCCTGAGGAGGCCATGCAAGATTTTTACTGGCAAACTGACGTTTAACAGAATCTTCCATTTTATCAAATGCAGAAGCTACCCTGCTGTTGGCAAATTTGGTCGGAGGGGTATTACCCTGGGCCGATGCAGATGTTGTGGAAAGTAAAAATCCAATTAAAAAAATAACCAATAATTGATATGGTTTAACCATAGATACAGAGCAGATTTTTCTAGTTTGTTGAATAATAACAGTGATTTACTGTTTATACTAATATACAACGGTTAGATATTAATAATATTATAAATTACCCCTCAGGTCCTGTTCTCTTTCTAAAGCTTCAAATAATGCTTTGAAGTTTCCTTTACCAAAACTCTGGGCACCTTTTCTCTGAATGATCTCAAAAAATAAAGTAGGCCTGTCCTGCAATGGCTTACTGAAAATCTGTAGTAAATAACCTTCATCATCCCTGTCAATCAGGATTCCAAGTTCTTTAAGAGGTTCCAGGTCTTCATCGATTTTTCCTACACGATCCAATATGTCTTCATAATAACTGGATGGAATGTTTAGGAATTCAACGCCCCTGCTCTGAAGATCGGTCACTGTTTTTACAATATCTTTTGTTGCAATAGCAACGTGTTGTACACCTTCACCATTATAAAAATCAAGGTATTCCTCTACCTGGCTTTTCTTTTTACCTTCTGCCGGTTCATTGATCGGAAATTTTACATAACCATTTCCGTTGCTCATCACCTTACTCATCAGCGCTGAATATTCTGTGCTGATGTCATTGTCATCAAAGGATAAAATATTCCTGAAACCCATTACCTCTTCGTAAAATTTTACCCAGGGATTCATTTGGTTCCAACCTACATTGCCTACACAATGATCTACATATTCCAAACCTGTTGAAGATGGATTATATAATGATTCCCATTTCCTGAATCCAGGCATAAATATTCCATTGTAATTTTTCCTGTCAATGAACAAATGAACTGTTTCTCCATAAGTATGAATTCCGCTCATGCCTACAGACCCATTGTCATCTTCGAGTTTCTTTGGCTCCATATAACTTTTGCCTCCACGGGTGGTGGTCTGTTTCCAGGCATCCTCAGCATCATCTACCATAAGTGCCAGTACTTTTACACCATCACCATGTTTGGCCACATGCTGGGCTATTTCATGATCCATGCGCAATGCTGTAGTTAGTACAAATGTTAGTTTATTTTGGCGGATCACATAACTCACCCTATCCATAAGGCCGGTTTCCGGACCTGCATAAGCCAGGCTCTGAAAGCCAAAAGCCGTCTTGTAAAAATGGGCTGACTGTTTTGCATTGCCTACATAAAATTCCACATAATCTGTTCCATGAAGGGGAAGGAAATCAACCTGGTTGTTTGGTTTTGTTACTGGTTCTTTAGCTGCAATCGTATCCATAAATAAGTAGTTTTTTTCAAAAAATTTTGAAGGCTTTTAGTTTCGTTGCCAACAATTTATTTTGTGATAAAATGGGTTGGTAGATGAAGAATATGTTCAAAAACTTCGTTTCAAATGTACCATTTTTAACTCGTTTTCGGAAAATCTCTAAAAAAAGGAAGCTGTGTTATAACATTTCTTTATCACTGATTTACCTTTAGCACCTGCATTTACATATCCTTATATTTGCCCCATAATTATTAGAAAAAAACAACAAAGATGATAAAAGCCGGGATACTTGGTGGAGGACAATTGGGAAGAATGCTGCTGCAGGCTGCAGGAAATTATCCGGTAATCACATATGTTTTAGAGAATGATGAACACTGCCCTGCTGCCGGTCTTTGCCAGCATTTTATAAAAGGCGAAATCACCAATTACCAGGACGTATATGATTTTGGTAAAAAAGTAGATGTGCTCACCATTGAAATTGAGAACGTAAATATTGATGCCCTTGAAATATTAGAAAAAGAAGGGCTGACCATATATCCAAAACCAGCAGCGCTTAGAATAATTCACAGCAAGATTCTGCAGAAAGAATTTTATAAAGAAATAGATGTTCCAAGTCCTGAATTTGTAACTACTTCCACCCGGTCTGACCTAAACACAAAATTGAATTTCTTCCCGGCTGTACATAAGCTGGCTACCGGCGGTTATGATGGTAAAGGCGTTGTAGTTATCAAAACTCCTGGTGATATTGAGAAAGGTTTTGATCAGCCTTCAGTGCTGGAAAAAATGGTGGAAATAAAAAATGAATTGGCTGTGATCGTAGCAATAAATGAAAAAGGAGAAACAGCACTATATAATACTGTAGAAATGGTTTTCAACCAGGAACTCAACCTGCTCAGTCATCAGTTAACTCCTGCACAGGTCAGTGACAAAGTAATCTGGAGAACAGAAGCCATTGCATTAAAACTTGTAAAGGCCCTGAAAAGCCCGGGCATATTTGCCATTGAATTTTTTACTGATGCTAATGAAAATGTTTGGGTAAATGAAACAGCACCACGGGTACACAATAGTGGTCATCATACCATTGAAGCATGCTACAGCAGCCAGTATGATATGTTGTTGCGGATTATGTTAGGCTATCCTTTAGGCAATCCCGCATTGATCATGAATGCAGCTATTGTAAACCTCATTGGTGAAAAAGACAATACCGGTACAGCTGATTACAATGGTTTACATGAAGTGTTGGAAATGGATAATGTCTTTGTACATATTTATGGAAAAGCTATGACAAAGCCTGGTAGGAAAATGGGGCACGCCACCATCCTCAGTAATGAAAAGCAGGAACTGATTCATAAGGTAAACCAGATAAAAAATACTTTAAAAGTTACCGCAGTCAATCAATAAAAAAACAAACAGCATGATCACAGAAGTAGGAATAATAATGGGCAGCAAAAGTGATATGAAAGTAATGGAAGCTGCTGCTAAGGTTTTAGATGACCTCCATGTAAAATATGAAATAACTATTGTGAGTGCCCATCGTACTCCTGAGAGAATGCGTACCTACGCAACTGAAGCAAAACACCGTGGTCTAAAAGTAATTATCGCTGGTGCCGGCGGAGCTGCTCATCTTCCCGGAATGGTTGCTGCCTATACTACCCTTCCGGTGATTGGTGTTCCTGTAAAATCTTCCAATTCTATTGATGGCTGGGATTCAGTGTTATCCATTCTGCAAATGCCAAACGGAGTGCCTGTAGCAACAGTAGCACTGGACGGAGCGAAAAATGCTGGTATTCTTGCTGCGCAAATTATTGCCACTTCTAATGAAGAAATTGCAAATAACCTGCGGAAATTAAAAGATGAAATGGAAGAAGCAGTTTTAAAAATGGCTGAAGAAATGGAAAAGAAATAACTTTTTTATTTTCCTGCAGCTTTATCTATCTCTGATTTCAATTCAGTTTCAGAAAGTTCCCCTTCTGTAAAATGCCGGTATCCGGTTTGCGTATTTACTATTAAGGTTGCAGGGATAGCACCGCTCCATTTATTACTCACTTTTGGCATAAAATAATCTGCATTCGTTTCATCCAGCCATACTATCCTCGCATCGAAATTATGCGCTGTAGCAAATCTTGAAATTTCTTCAGGATAATTTTCTTCAAAGTCAAGACTTACTAAAACCAGCTCAACTGATTCTTTATTTTCTTTAGCCAATTTAATAAAACCAGGTATTTCTGCAACACAAGGTTTACAGAATGTTGCCCAGAAATTAATCACCAGGATCTTGTCATTTTTTGTATTTGTATATTTTTCCAGTTTACTCATCTTCCATTTTACGATGTCCTGACCTTGGGCTATCAGGCAGAAGGATAAAAAAAATATTCCGGCGATCAATTGCTTCATTACTTAATTTTTACTTGGATCAAAACTAAGATTTTTCCAAGATTGCTTTTTTGAATTAACACCCTGAAGAGGATTGCATTTTTCATTTGATCACATTATCTTTCAATTCTACCCTAAACCAAAACCTGGTTCAATTGAAAAAAGCAAAAACAGAACTGCTGCGCACCATTCAAAAAGAATTGAATGCTGAAACGAAGAATGGGCAAAATTCCCGCAGAGAATTTTTACAAACTACAGCCAAAGCTTCATTGATATTTACTTTGCAGCCTTTACTGCCCAGGTATCTGTTTACATCGGCTTATAAGCCAACAGTCGCTATACTTGGTGCAGGCATTGCGGGACTTACAGCTGCTCATTACCTCAATAAATCGGGTATTCATCCAACTATATATGAGGCAAATTCATTTGTGGGTGGAAGAATGCAAACGGCTGTAAATAAGATTAATGATAATGTCACCAGTGAGATTGGTGGAGAATTTATTGATAGCAATCATTATGAGATCAGAAGATTGATAAAGGAATTTGACCTGGACCTAAAAGATCATACAAAAGACCCGCTGAATACGCCGGCGACAAAAGAAACATATTTTATAGATGGTCATCGGTATAAACTCCGGGAGGTGATCCATAATTTTAATGGATTCGCCCCAAAGATCCAGAAAGATCAAAAAAGCTGTGGAGAAAATTATGATACGCCTGCGGCTGAGGCACTGGATAGGATTTCTATCTCCGGATATTTCAACAGAATTGGCATAAATGGCTGGCTTAGAAAATTACTGGAGGCAGCATACATGGCTGAGTTTGGCGCAGAATGCAACCAACAGTCTGCCCTAAATTTTATTTCAATGATCTCTGTAGATACAAGATTTGATTTTAATGTATTTGGAGAAAGCGATGAGCGTTTTGGAATAATTGGTGGCAATGGTTTGTTACCAAAAAAAATGGCAGAGAATTATAAACACCAGGTTGAATTGGAGAAAAGCCTGACTTCCGTACGATCAGTTGGCCGCAAATACAAACTAAGTTTTGCTGATGGCTCCGAAATAACTGCAGACCAGGTAATCTGCACCATTCCATTTTCTGTTCTAAAAGATATTGACTTGAAGATCGATCAATTGACTCCCACTAAAAAGAGGCTCATTAGTGATTTGGGTTATGGAAATAATGCAAAATTAATTATGGGATTCTCTGAAAGGCCCTGGAGACTGCATAATGGTGCTGCCGGATACCTGATCAATGAAACCATTCACAACGGATGGGATTCATCCAATATGCAAAATAATAACCAGGGAGCCGGAGGTTACACAGTTTATACAAGTGCAGCAGATGCCATCAAATTAGCTAAGCAAGTCAACGAACCAAAAATAGCTATTGACAAATTCTTACCCTTACTGGAACAAGTATATCCCGGCTGCCAAAATACCTTTAACGGAAAGTCCCTGATTGCAAACTGGCCTGAAGTTCCTACGATCAAAGGAGCATATGCTTATTACAAGCCAGGACAGTGGACCCACATTGCAGGTCAGGAAGCTACAGCAGCAGGGAATTTTTATTTTGCAGGAGAGCATTGCAGTACAGCCTTCCAGGGATATATGAATGGTGGTGCACAAACCGGAAAAGATGCAGCCCTAATGCTATTACAAAAATTGAAAAGATGATTGCTTATATGGATGAATTCAGGCTTTTTTTGCCATTCACTTTTTTAAGTTAATTTTGCCCCGCATTTAGTCCTGCCAAAATTTTTGTTTACAACAGGCTATTTTATTTACCATATTTTAATATTCGATTTATGAATTATGATGTTATCGTTTTGGGCAGTGGGCCTGGTGGTTATCCTGCAGCAATCCGCAGCAGCCAGTTAGGAAAAAAAGTTGCTATTGTGGAGCGTGAAAGCCTGGGAGGCATTTGCCTGAACTGGGGCTGTATACCTACCAAAGCATTGCTGAAAAGTGCACAGGTATATGATTACGCCAAGCATGCAGCGGATTATGGTTTACACATGGAAAATGTATCTCATGATTTTGGTAAAGTAATAGAAAGAAGCAGAAATGTTGCAGGAAAAATGAGCAAAGGTGTTCAGTTCCTGATGAAGAAAAATAAGATAGATGTAGTAATGGGGAATGGTAAATTTCTTTCTCCCACCAAACTAGAAGTAACAGCTGCGGATGGTACAAAGCAAGTACTTGAGGCAAAAAACATCATCATATCTACAGGTGCAAGAGCAAGGGAACTTCCATCTATGCCTTTAGATAATAAAAAAATTGTTGGCTATCGTGATGCTATGGTTTTGCCTGAGCAACCAAAATCCATGATCGTGTGCGGTAGTGGTGCTATAGGAAGTGAGTTTGCTTATTTCTACAACTCAATGGGTACCAAAGTAACCATAGTAGAATTCATGCCCAGGATCGTTCCTGTAGAAGACGAAGACGTGAGTAAAGAACTGGAAAAGCAATTCAAGAAACAAGGCATAAATATAATGACCAACAGTGAAGTATTAAAAGTAGATACTTCTGGTGAAGGTGTAAAAGCTACCATCAAAACTGCAAACGGAGAAGAAGTAATAGAAGCGGATGTACTTTTAAGTGCTGTAGGAATTGTAGCAAATATTGAGAACATTGGTTTGGAAGAACTTGGTGTAAAAACAGAAAAAGGAAAGATAGTAGTAGATGGATTCCAACAAACTTCTGTTGCAGGTATTTATGCAATTGGGGATTGTACTCCGGGGCAGGCTCTTGCCCACGTAGCAAGTAAAGAGGGTATCAATGCCGCAGAACATTTATGTGGCCACCACCCTACTCCATTGGATTATAACAATATTCCGGGTTGTACTTATTGCGAACCGCAAGTGGCCAGTGTTGGTTATACAGAGAAGCAAGCTAAGGAAGCAGGCTTTGAAATTAAAGTGGGGAAATTTCCTTTTGTAGCAAGCGGAAAAGCAACAGCAGCAGGTGCTACCGAGGGTTTTGTGAAAGTAATATATGATGCCAAATACGGAGAATTTCTTGGTGCACATATGATCGGTATGAATGTAACTGAAATAATCGCTGAAGTAGTTGTTGCCCGCAAACTGGAAACAACAGGTCACGAAATTCTGAATGCGGTTCATCCACACCCTACCATGAGTGAAGCTATAAAAGAAGCTACAGCGATGGCTTATGGTGAGGCTACAGATATTTAAATTCAAGCATCTGATGTGAACATATATAACCACTGCCCGCAGTGGTTTTTTTATGCCAATTATAAGATCATCTTTAGTGATATGTGGAAAATTTGACCATACAAAATGGATTAAACAAATTCACATGCATGAAAAGAAATATGGTGTGCGCACTTTCTGGTGATGGTGATTAAATATGTCTATGCAGGATTTTATTACAGCCGTAAAATATAATCTACCAGTAAAAAATATTAATATTAAATAATGCCCAATTTGCTTTTGTGAAATTTGAAATAAAAGAAGCAGCTCAGGCAATTACAGGCAACAAAGAATCATGGGAGAATATTAAAAAGAAATTGAAGTCGTTTTTTGATAGATTCAGGTAAGGCTCATTTTATTGAAAAGCGGAATAAGTTCAGATTTTAATTAATGAGTTTTGAATTATCGCTAAGTATTTCATTATTTTACCCAGAAAAAATTCCATATACGTGGATTTTTTTATTTAATAAGGTTTAAAAAATTCAGAACAATTATGAAAATAGCAGTACTAGGCGCTGGTATGATAGGCCGGACCATAGCAAAAGATCTGGCAAAAAAGCATGAAGTAATCTCAGTAGATAAAGATGCCCGAAGCCTGGAAAATCTGGAAAATATAAAAGGTATAACTACCCTGAAAACAAACCTTTCATCTTTTAGTACTTATAAAAAAATACTGGAAGACTGTGACCTCTGTGTGTGTGCCGTTCCCGGCTTCCTGGGTTACGATGCATTGGAGAGTATTATCAAGACTGGAACAAACGTAGTAGATATATCTTTCTCCAGGGAAAACACGATGGAACTGGATGCTTTGGCTAAAAAACATAATGTGACAGCAGTTATAGATTGTGGCGTTGCACCAGGAATGAGCAACATCATTTTGGGATATTATAATTCTATTATGGAAGTTGAAAGTTTTGAATGCCTCGTTGGTGGTTTACCCAAAGAAAGAAAACCACCCTTCGAATATAAAGCTCCATTCTCACCGATAGATGTGATTGAAGAATACACCAGGCCTGCGAGAATAAAAGAAAATGGCGAAATCGTAGTAAAACCAGCCCTAAGTGAGGCTGAGCTTATAGAATTTAAAGAAGTAGGAACGCTGGAAAGCTTTAATACTGATGGATTAAGAACTGTGCTGCACACTATGCCTCATATTAAGAATATGAAAGAAAAGACACTCAGGTATCCAGGGCATATCTCCCTGATCACAGCTTTGATACAGGCAGGTTTTTTAAATGATGACAAAATAATGGTGGATGGTTCAGCCATTAGCAGAAAAGATTTTACCTGCAAGGTTTTGTTTGACCAATGGCGTTTGAACCCGGATGATGAAGAGTTTACTTTAATGCAAATCGTGATCAAAGGAAAGAAGGATGGCAAGCAAATGGAAGTAGAATATTTTCTTTATGATGAATATGACAAGAAGAATAGAATCAGTAGTATGAGCCGTACCACTGCTTTTACGGCAACTGCAGTGGCTGAACTTGTTTTAAATAAAAAAATAAATGCCAAGGGAATAATCCCACCAGAAATTGTAGGCAGTGAAGAAGAAGCATTTAAGTTTATACTTAGGTATCTAAAGGATCGGGATGTAAATTATAAAGCAACAATAAACTAAAACTTTTTTAGAACACTAAAAAGCCCTCTGATTGTATTTCAGAGGGCTTTTGATATTCAGTTAAAAAATTAATTTTTATTGTGGTCTAAGTACCTGGTCTATTTTGTGTAAAACACCATTCAGGAAAAACTGATCACTACTTCCTGTACCAGGAGTTGGGTTGATCAGAATATTTGAAGCTGTTGGATTAGCTATTCCTTTTACTGTTGCTGCACTTACAAATGTACCGGTGAAAGTTGCTTTCAATCCAATACCAGGATGAGAAGGAACAGCACTATTTAAAAGTGTCGGAAAGTTTGTTTGTGTTGTTGGCAAATTATTATTAAAAGCCCTTACTCCAAGAATATGGTAAACAATAACACCTTTAACTGTTTGAGCAGTAAGTGAACCATATAATGCAGGATTTGAAAATACTGTAGGAGATGAAGCTAGAAAAGTTGCCTGTGCTGCTGCAGTTGCAGGAGGAACACCCTGAGCAATTAGTGCTTGTGTTATAAGCCCCGTAAGTAATTGCTGAAATGCAAGATCGGTAGGAGCATATACTGTAAGGTTTGCACCAATATTTTTCAATGCACCTTCAAGGCTGCCGGAAGTGGTTACTGCAACTCCGCTATCTGCACGTAGTATTGCAGCTTTTAAATACCTAAGTGCATTGGGATTTGTTGATACAGAATCAGCATTAATCCTATCCCATAGAAATTGTTGTGGAGGAGTTTGCACAGAAGCTACTTCATGTATAATTCCATTAGCAGCCCTGATATCCAATGTTATCATTGGTATATTATTTAAGTAAAACCCATTTCTATTGCTTGGAAAAGTAGTAAGCCTCAGAAGTGCACTAAGTTGTGGAGCCGGATTGATCAAAGTAGGCACTTGTTGATTAGGAAAACTAGTACTAATAGAAGTGGAAGGTAATGCCTGTGGGGTAATATTGAAACTTACTATACCCGCTGCAGATGCTGCCGGGAAACTAGCACTATTAATAAATGATTTAAACGCCGCATCAGGAGCTGTAGATGGTACAGCACCACCTGTGATTGCAGTGATAAATGTTCTTACAGCAGCATTTGTTGGCACAAACATGGTGAAAGATGTATTCTTGTTATTAAGGGTTGACAAAAGACCTGATTTTACAATCATTGCATAATACAAACTATCGTTTGCCCTTGCTGGCGTATTTAATGTATCACCTAATGCTCTGAGGGATGAGTTTGGGTTTGAGGGTGCTGGTAAATCACCCAGATCTATTACGCCTTTGTTACAAGACGAAAAAATCAACATTCCTGCAAACATGAGCAAAACCAAGTGGTTGATCCTGGAATTTTTTTTCATAATCGTTTTTATTTTTTCGCTTACTGGCATTACCAGAAGCAGGTATTTAAATTAAAATGCAGCACCTGGTTTTGCAGGTGCTGCTTATATAAATTATTAATAAATATTGTAGCCATAGCTGAGATAATACAATCCACCAACATGTGAATTACCTATTGCATTATAGTAATATTGGTTCAACAAATTAGTTGCACCAAGCTTCAGCATTGATTTTGTTTTTGGCAATTTATAGCTAAACTGTCCATCCACTGTCTGCACCTGTGGTACCTGTCCTGTAGCAAGGTCGCCCTGGAAGAAGAAAGAATCCTGCCACCTGTATGCAAACAAAAATCCAAGACGTTTGTCTTTACCAAATCCTGTATTGCCTAATGAAAGATTTGCTTTATATTTTGGAGAGTTAAAGCTTGCAACTAAACCAGTTGGAACATCAGTCAGGTTATCAGACGCAAAGTTTCCACCGAAAGTAAAATTGAGTGGCAAACGATAGTCTATACCGATACCGAAACCATATGTTTTGATCTTACTAGGAGAGTTGATCGGGATAGAAAAGGTTTTACCTGCAGTAGAATCAGACAACTGGGGATTTCCCGGATTTCTAGCCTGAACTACAAAAGTACGGGCAAGGAAATTCTGGTAATTACCATAGTAACCATAAGCATCAATTAGTAGCTTTGATTCCATCAACAACCCTTTATAACCTAATTCATAAGACGTAAGAGATTCTGGTCTGAAAACCGGAAGCGGTTGCTGTGCAATTTTTCCTGCCCTCAAAGAATCCCTGTTATAAATTGGATTGGTATCAAAATTATACAAATCTGCAAAAGTTTTATCACCACCTATCAGTGTATAAGCACCTACAGGAAGGTTAATAAATTGCTGTTGGGTAGATGGAAAACGATAAGCCTGCTGATAACTCAACCGGATATTGTTATTCTCTGCAACCTCATAAACAGCCGTTGCCCTTGGTGTAAAACGACCTTCAAAGTTTTCATTTTTATCATACCTGCCACTTGCAGTTAATGTAAGAGGGCCAAATGTTTTAGAAGCCTGCAGGAAAGCGCCTACTTCATTTATACTAATTGGCTTTACACTATCAGCAAAAAGAGTACCCTGTGAGTTCAGTACGAATCTGCGGTAGTTTCCTCCGATTAGTAACGAAATATCATTTCCTATCAGGTCAGAAATATTGTAATTACCTTCTACATTATATAGATCAGTACGATCAAGTAAACCACCACCATTTGGTACTGGCTTTCTGGAAACACTGTCATAAGTATTTTTAAAAGATTGCGTTCCTGATAAAGGCCTTCCTATATCTGCGATTGATCTTGCAGCTGTATGAGCATTCTGATCTGTTGCCCCGCCGAGTTTAGCATTCAGGTAAGCCTGACCATATTGGGCATACCATCCATTACTACCTGCACTAGGCTTCCATACCTCATTAAATATTTGGGTGGTGGCAGCAAGGTTGTAGGTATTGCCTGCATTTTCTTGTGTAGTATATGCACGGAACATATATTTCGGATTCAAAAGTTCAATCTTGTATTGACCCATTTTGAAATCTTGAATACTATAACGGGAAGCTCCTGTATAAATCGTAGTTCCTGTTCCCCAATAGGCAGCAGCAGAAAGTTCAGTACGCTGAGTAAGCTTATAGTTTGCAGATCCGCCAAGTTTAAAGTTGGTCGTGTTTGGACTGATCAGCTCACGCTCAGTATAACCCGTTCTGGAAACCAGTATAGGCTGTGTTGTAAGGGTAGCTATAAATGGAGCAAGGAAAGGTAATGCTTGTGCAGCACCATTTAATACGGCACGAATATCAGCAGAAGTTTCATCACCATAAACATTTACTCCATCGTAGTTTGGATCAGTTTGTCTTGTTCCTGGTCTCAACTTGAGCGCAAGCCTGTCGTAATCTCTGTAATCAGTTCCTATCCAGTCTCTGGCCTGTATAAGTTCTGAAACAACTTTGAAAGCGAATTTTTCTGATACTTTTTTAGCCCATCTTACACTAAAATTATAGTAAGGAGAAATTGGACGATCTCTACCATCTGTGTGAAGCATCCCTGCTTTAGCAACGTAAGATAGTCCCTGGTATTTGAATGGGTTTTTGCTGGTCATCAGCATAGTACCGTTCAATCCACCAGAACCATAAAGTGCAGAAGATGCACCTGATAGTAATTCTATGTTATCTATATCAAGTTCATTCAAACCGATAATAGAACCTACCGAGAAATTTAAACCCGGTGCCTGGTTATCCATTCCATCTACATATTGATTGAACCTCACATTTCCACTTCCTGCAAAACCGCGGGTTGTTGGAGATTTAAAAGTTAAAGACGAAGTAGTAATATCAACCCCTTTTAGGGTAGCTACTATATCGTAGAAATTTGCAGCTGGAGTATTTCTGATTGCCGCTGCATTTACCCGCTCCACTGTTACGGGAGATTTCAGAATTTTTTGTGGCACACGTGAAGCAGAAACCACTACTTCCTGACCCAGCTTGTTGGATGGTTCAAGCTGCACATTCATTACATTGGACGCTGAAGTAAAAGTTACTTCTTTTGGTGTAAAACCAATTGAACTAAACATTAATGTAACAGGTAGTGATTTGACAGAAAGAGAAAAATTCCCTTTGTCGTCTGTGTAGGTTCCTGCATCTCCACCCACTACTGTAACGGATACTGCAGAAGATTGCTCCCCGGTGGTACCGTTAGTAACATTACCACTGATGGTGATGTTTTGTGCAAAGGCGTTGAAAAAACAGCAAATAGCTACTAACATACAAACCAGATAGCTTGTAATTTTTCTCATAAGACAAGTTGTTTAAATGAATTAATTGTAAAACTTGCTAAAGGTAGTTATCATTATCACAAAAGATTATTTTTTTTCAAGTTTTTCAAATTTTAATTTTAGCTGATCCTGAATATATATTTTTCGTGCAAAACTTTTTAATCAATGAATAAATTTTCGTTTCCTGAACAAACAGGATTTTATCGTGGGAAAGTGCGGGATGTTTATTACATCGGAACAGAAAAAATACTAATGATAGCTAGTGACCGTTTATCTGCTTTTGACGTGATTATGCCTAAAACAATACCATACAAAGGGCAGATCCTCACGCAGCTTGCAGCATATATGCTTGAGTCTTGTAAAGATATTTGCCAGGTTTGGTTGCAAGCCACTCCTACCCCAACTGCAAGCCTGGGTATACAATGCAAACCTTATAAAGTAGAAGTAGTGGTTCGTGGGCATCTTACAGGTCATGCCTGGAGAGAATACAATGCAGGAAAAAGAATTTTATGTGGCATAGAATTGCCTGATGGATTAAAAGAATTTGACGCTTTTCCAAATCCCATTATTACACCGAGTACAAAAGCAGAGGAGGGGCATGATGCAGATATAAGCAGGCAAGAAATTATCAGTAAAAAAATTGTAGATGAATTAGTGTATGATAAAATAGAAAATTATGCACTTTCACTTTTTGCGAGAGGACAACAAATGGCAGAAAACAGGGGGCTTATCCTGGCAGATACAAAATATGAGTTCGGAGAATACAAAGGAGAGATTTACCTGATGGATGAAATTCATACACCAGATTCTTCAAGGTATTTTTATGCTGAAGGATTTAATGAAAGACAGGAGAAGGGAGAAAAGCAACAACAGCTTAGTAAGGAGTTTGTACGAGAATGGCTGATTAAAAATAATTTTATGGGAAAGGAAGGTCAGATCATTCCTGAAATGTCCGATGAATGGATAAATGAGATCAGTAGTAAATATATTGAACTCTATGAAAAAGTAGTTGGAGAAAGATTTGAGCCTCAACATTTTACTGAAGACGATGTGTATACAATGTGTAGTGATGCATTGCAAATATTACATTAATAAGTTGTAGAATATGTTACCCAAAAATAACACTTGATGACCTGAAATTAAAAATAATGCACCAGCCAAAGCAATGGCACATGTTTTGTCAACCGTTAGTTGAAACATTATCTTAACCTTTTAAATTTTTTCAATTATGGGCGGTCTTTTATACACTATTGCTGTGATACTGGTTATCATCTGGGCAATTTCTTTTTTCGGTGGTTTCTTCACCGGAGGAATTATTCACATCCTATTAGTTATAGCCATTGTAGCAGTTTTGTTCAGGGTTATTTCTGGTAGAAGCGTTTAAACTTTTTATGAACAAAAAACAAATGATCATCGTGGCAGCTACAGCAAGTAGTTTACTTGCAGCCACAGTTGCGATTTTATTTTATCGGAAAAAGAAAAAACAAAAAAAACAGCAAGAAGGAGAAAAGGAAAAACTTTTCGTGCAAATTAAACAACCTTCCCCTGGTGTTTATTCAGATTCCGGAATTATGTTATGATCAAATGTAAATTGTTATTTAAGAGGCTGTCTCATAAGTTTGAGACAGCCTCTTTTTTTTATGTATAGAGAAGAAAAAAATAATTTTGTGAATTACAACTGAGACAGAGTCTCAGTTATATTGGTTAATCCGTAGAGCGCTTCGCTGAACTCTACGGATAGAAAATACTCGCTGCTATCCTTAGAGTTAAGCGCAGCGCCTCTAGGGATTTTTTAATGAAACCTCACCCCCGTTCCTTCCGCCGCGGCGGAGGGGTGACAGATAGAACACCAATAAATATTTTTTTCCTGAACTGCTGCTACCATTTAAGCGCAGAGTGCGACTGAGACTGAGTCTCAGTTTTATTAGATAATCCTGAAGAGCGCTTCGATGAACTGTACGGATAGAAAATAAACTCTACGGTTAGAAAAGTAAAAAGTTAATTGAATTCCACCCCTAACCGAGGCGCTTTTTTCTTTCTTTACTTTTATTAAATACATGGTGGCCTTTATCAACACCTTTTCTTAAAACCTTTCTATCCTCCTCTGGTAGTTCCAACACTTTCTGGCATTCAGAACTACAGCAACCTGAGTGCTTTTGTGCACAAATACTACACTGAATGAAGAGTAAATGACAACCTTCATTCTTACAGTTTGTATGTGTATCTGCCGGCTCTCCGCATTGATGACAAGAAGCGATTATTTCCTCAGTGATCCGCTCACCAAGCCTGTCATCAAACACAAAATTTTTCCCATGAAATTTATTTGGTAAAGTTTTTTCTTTCACTCCATTGGCATAATGAATGATCCCACCCTCCAGGTGAAAAACATGTTTAAAACCTTTATGCTTCATGTAAGCGCTGGCTTTCTCACAGCGAATACCACCGGTGCAATACATGATAATATTTTTGTCTTTACTTTCGGCCAACATTTCCGCAGCCATGGGTAATTGCTCACGAAATGTATCACTGGGAATCTCTATGGCATTTTCAAAATGGCCGACTTCATATTCGTAATGATTCCGCATATCTACAATGATGGTATTTTCGTCATCAGATAATGTATTGAATTGTGCCGCATTTACATATTCTCCTTTATGCTCCATAGAAAATTCGGGATCATCTATTCCATCTGCCACAATTTTTCCCCGGACTTTTATTTTTAAAACCCAGAATGATTTGTTTTCATCCTGCACCGCAATATTTAATCGAATGCCTTTTAATCCTTCAAAAGTCTCAAGCTTTTGTACAAAGCTTTCAAAACATTGTTCTGGTACACTTACCTGGGCATTTATACCTTCGGATGCAATGTAGATACGGCCAAAAACATTGATCTCATCCAGGCTTTTATATAGTTCGTCACGGAAATTATTTGGATCAGCTACAAGAAAGTAATTGTAAAAAGAAATGGTTCTACGGGAGAATGTCTCCTCTTGTACCAGCAGCTTTAATTCAGCCTGGGATACACGGTTGTATAATACACTCATGAAATTTTATTTGATCCCTTGCGGGAAATAATTCTACAGGAAATCCTATAAAATATATTAG
This sequence comes from Chitinophagales bacterium, assembly GCA_038208485.1. Lineage (GTDB taxonomy): Bacteria > Bacteroidota > Bacteroidia > Chitinophagales > Chitinophagaceae > Ferruginibacter. The sequence continues at coordinate 11,254 of JBBQYS010000003.1, read as the reverse complement.
ATGCTTGCAGGGCAAACCAAATATGTACAAAGATAAAAATTGTTTTATTTACAGCTGTGAAGAGTTTATCAAAAACCTACAGCATCATCGGTCCTGTTGTTTCCTCCGGCTCCCGGTGCCGCACGACGAACAGTGCCACCAATCAATCCGCCAACACCCAGCCTCAAAGCCGTCCTGGTATATATTCCATTTTCATAACCACTCACAACATCAAGACGGAATATTTTGAAAATATTTTCCAGTCCGGCAAAAACTTCGAAATAATTTACATTGCTCAGGTATAGGCCGTTGGCTCCTACAACAGCATTCCATTTAAGTCTTTTAAACAATGGAATCTTATTAGTAAGTAACCCATTAAGGTGGTGCTCAATAAATGCCTTTGCATAAAAATCATTTGTATTGCTGTACCTGAAATATTGTGGCAATTGAAATGCCTGCAAATAATCCCTATACCCATTATAATCGCTACGGCTATAGTTCACATCATAGTGATTGAAATCCTGGATAAAAACTTTTTTATTATTCAAAAAACCACCTATACCAAGGTTGTATTTCAACTCACCAGCTAGTTTCAGGTTCATATTATCATCTGCGCCAATTTTCCATTTATCATAATCAGCATCGCTGCCAAATATGCTGCTGATTCCTTTCTCATAACTTGCTGTAAACGTAGGATACTTACTTCCAATGGGCATTTTAGAATTTGGAAATTGAATATATCGCTGCCCTGGTTTTATGCTCGCCGAAAGTTTTAAAGAAACTGCCTGGTGCCTGTCAAATTGAGCATTGAGTAGCTCTGTAGGATAATTTGGCGTAATATTTTCTTTGTCTTTTTTATAGATCACAAAGTCCGTGCTGTTATATAATGGCATTCTGTCTTCATACAAACCCGTAACAGTAAACTTTAATCCGTTTTCATAGCGTCGGGAAACACTGGCGGAGCCAAAATAATTTTCATACGTTTTCAGAAAATTATTACCAAATAAAACAGAACTTATTGAATTAAAAAACTGGGTAAAGGAAGTAGCTTTATCAAAATTACTCACCCTTTTGCCTCCGGAAATTTGCCAGTTAGTACGATTAAATTCAGTTGCCGATTCAGACTTTTTTGTTCCCCGTATAGTCAGCCAGGCATTGTAATGTTGGTTACTAAATCCATACCTCAGGGTAGGTTCTATTCTTATGGCCCTTCGGGTGATCCGGTTTTCTTTTTGGAAATATGGTCTTGCTTCTAATACAACACCTTCAGCAAAATTATATTCCAAAGTATTAAACAAAGAAGATGTGCCATATTTATAAATTGCTTTTTTGGTGTAATAAAACCTGTCTACACCACCCACTAAAAACTTTACAGGTTTTATTTTCCCCTGGTTTTTGTTCAACGAATCAAGTGAATTTTTTGTGAGCAATGAATCCTTATTTGCCAGGTAGGTACTATCCCTGACCTGGTAATCTTTTTCTTCTTCTTGCGCCAATGGAACTGGCCGGATACTATCCCAAAAAGCTTTTGGTTGATTGGCAACTCCCGTATCATATTTGATGATGACACGATCAAACAAGCCTTTTTTAAAAGAGGGATGAATATCATAATCAGAATAAACGCTGAGGAAATTTCCAACTGCATCTATCCCTAATTGTTTAAAATTAAAATGTATCAGCTGGTTCTTTACCTGCCAGGTTTCTTTTCCTATAGGTACATAGATCTGGTTTATCTGAAGTGTATCCATCAATTCCAACTGAGCAGATTTGGTGAGAAACAAATCAAGGCTTTGTATACGCCAATCTCCATCTGTAATATTAATAGTACCACTAAACAATGGTTCATAATTTCTTCTTGGCGTTACCTGGATTACATTGATGGCCTGCCCGTTTTCCCAGAAATTTCCCAGGAATTTAAATTTATAAAAACCAATTGCTCCATCTGCTATCGGCGATACAAAACCACGTGGATTTAATCTTGAGGAAAACACCCTGACATTATTTGTATAAAAACTGGTAAATGATGGAAATGTGATTCCAAAGCTACCTGTGCCACTTACCCTGCTATGCTGCACATTCATTTTAAATTTATCGGGCTGCTGTATGCTCAGGTTGGATAAGGCTTCGCTGAGGTAAATGATTCCTTCGCCTGTAATGCTGTCCACGCCCATTTCTTTCTTATCCTTCTCTTCTATTTTCTGTCCCAGGATTCTTTTTGGAAGGCTCCTGAGTTTGATCATATCCTTGGTGTAGAGATCTACGGTAAATGCATTTACTTCTTTAGCATGTGCTTCCCGTTTTGCAATCGCATTTCTGATAATCTGGTAAGCAGGATCTTCTCCCCCGCTCTTTACCACTACATCCTCCATTGTATATTGTTGCAAAGAGAGAATAAAAGTTACTTCTGTTTCATCCTTTACCGTAACTGTTTTCTCCTGTGTGGTATATCCCACCCGCTGACATAGTAAAGTATATTTCCCCGGAGCAAGATTAAAAGAAAACTTCGCATTGTCATTTGCACTTGTACCAATGGATGTTCCTTTAATAGTAATGGAGGAATAGGGCAATAAAAGTCCCTTGTCATCATAGACAGTTCCGTAAATTCTTTGGGCTGTTGCCTGGGAAACAAGGCTAACAAAAAGGAGTAAAAATAATATGCGCATGGGAGTATTTGGTAAAAGCGAAATTAACTTTTAAAACTATAGTTACAATAGATTAAGCTTGAATGCTTAGGTTTTAGCAAATATACTTCGGGCAAGGGAACCGGTCAATCCCGCAAAACCAGCTACAATTGAGCCAATCAATGCGGTAACGAGGATCAGGAGAATTGGATTGTCCACCTTAAGGAATAGCATGCTTATTTTGTGTGCCATTATGCTATTGTTTGCATTGCTGATCATCAAACTCATTATTCCCCACAAAAGAAATAGTGAGAGGAATCCAGCTAAAAAGGCCAGCCAACCACGTTGTTGAATAAAAACTGCTACCACAAAAGCAGCAATCGCAATACTCCACCAGGGCATATAAAGTCCTAACGCAAAACTCAACAGAGCAGTAAGAAGAAAAGAGACAATAAATTTCATACAGGATTTATTAAATGTTTTATACCAGGGTTTATTTGAAGAAGGTCATTTTTTTGATCAGTTTCTTATCAGCTTTTTCATCTGCCCGCATCACCCAAAGCCGGTAATATTTTTCTGCAGCCCAATCAGGTACAAAATCACTATAGTATCTGCTTCCGGGATTACCACTCTGTCCGCCGGGATATATACCCCAGGCTTCTGTTTCTGGTGTCAGACTTACGATCATTCTCCAGCTTGGGCCATGGGTGCCATGATTTGCATTTATCGCATTTCTTCCCCCGTTGGCCTTTACATTATCTATGCTAAATGCCGGGAGCCGTGCAAGGTGCACAACCCTCACATTATTATATTTATACCAGGCCAAACCTTGTTTCTTTTTTAAATTATCTGCTACTAATGACATTTTCTTAAAAGCAGCAAGTACATTATCCTCCAAAGTTTCTATTTGTTCAGTTCGGTGATCATCATAAAAAATTGAATTGCTATCCCGCAAGATTGTTTCTGCCAATGTACTTTCAAAAGGCGTTTTTGTTAAGAGTGGAGCATGTAAAAATTCATCACTATAAATTGTATCTTTTAATGTTCGCCATAAAACATGATACAATGTTGGCGCAGTTTCCATCGCCATGCAATTATAATCCCAACGTGCTAGTGTATCGTAATAAGCTTTTTCGGTAGTAGTTAATTTTGTTGGATCAAGGTTAAATAAGATTTTTGGTAAAACCATTGCAGCTAAGCCATCATAGGCGCTTGTTTGAACTCTTTTCATATCATCTACGGTAATAAAATCCATAGCAGCAAGTAAACGGTTGATGGTTAATCCACGGTATTCCGGGAAAGACCTGCCCATATAATAATGATAGGTTTCAGCAACAGGTTTTTGGTTGGCACTGCTCACAAAACCACGTTCAGGATTGTATTGATATGGGACTTCATTTTGCGGAATCATTCCCTGCCACAGGTAACTGCTATCTACACCAGGCATAATAAAGTCGCCCTGGCCCATCCATTTAGCCGGCCAGTCACCCTGGGTGCGTAGAGCTATATCTCCATTCTTAGCAGCAAAAACAATATTCTGTCCCGGTGTATGAAGGCTTTCTGCAGCGGCTACATAATCACTGTAATTTTTAGCATGATTCAATCCGTTAAATACACGGAGTTCGTTGCTCACATCATGTGCAGTCCACCTAACCGCCAGGTTTTTATTCCCGGTATTTTTATTTCCGGTAAATGTTTTGTCATACATGACCGGGCTAAGGTGTCCTCCAAGATCAACATATGCCACAGAATCTATAAAGTTTGGTTTGCCTTTCACCACAATAGTATCTATCCTCCATGCTGTTTTTTGGTAGGTGCCATTAAATAAATATTCATTGCGACTTTCATCTTTGAAACTGATCTCGTAATAATCCCTCACATCTCTGCCACCATTGGTAAAGCCAAATGCACAGCTATCATTGAAGCCAATGATTACACCGGGAGCACCGGGGAAACTTGCACCGTAGACATTTAATTCAGGCGTATTTATTTGTATCTCATACCACAGGGAAGGCAGGTTTAATCCAAGATGCGGATCATTGCACAAAATAGGCGCACCAGTTTGTGTTTTGCTACCCCCTACTGCCCAGTTGTTACTTCCGTTCTCACGGTCAGGTTGCATTTGCTGATTAATGACAAAATCTTTACTCTTTACTGAATCTACATCTGCAGGAGCTTTTGGAAAAACTGATTGAGGTAAAAAAGGAGTTTCTTTCGGAATAATGGGATCTAAAGAATCCTGAAGTGAAGGATATAAAAGATCAAATTGTTCTTTTGTAAAAAACGCTCTTGCATTCGTCATTTCCAGGTCATCAGCTGCACTGGCCAGATCGTAACTCATATACTTTAAAAACAGGGCAGTTTTTAGAGTTGTCCATGGGGTTGGAGCATAGCCAAGGAGCTTATATTCCAAAGGGAGAGATGCTGCAGTTAAGGTTTTAATGTATTCATTTACGCCGGCAGTATAAGCATCACATTCTGCCTTTATCACCGGGTCTTTTTCCATTTCATCTCTTGCTTTTTCAGCAGCGTATACCATTCCCAGCCTGCGGAATTCCCTGTCACGGTTCAGTGCAACCTCACCAACAAGTTTACTGAGTTCCCCACCTGCTGCCATAGCCTGAAATTCCATTTGCCATAGTCTGTACTTTGCATGTAGATATCCCTGTACGAAATAAGCATCATTTTCATTGGCAGCAAAAACGTGAGGCACCATTCGGTCATCCATAAATACTTCAACCTTATCAGCAAGCTGAGGAAAAGAAAAAGTTTCATCTTTTCGCCCTTTTTCATCCTCTGCATTTTGCCAGATGCCATGCTGTGGACTCAGTAATTTGCCGAGTGGAGCAGGCAATAAAAGAGTAGAATTCAATATGATGATAAGTGCTGTGGTGATAATGGCAAATAGAAAAAATAAAAATATACGCATTGGGGAGTTAGTTTTTTGTAAAGTAATATATTTTAAGATAAGTACGCTGGAAAATGGTTGAGCGGAAAGTAAAAACTAATAGTTGAAGAAGTTGAGTTCTGGTTTTGCGCCAAAACAATCTTTTCTTTGCTTAAAAAAACTAACGTGGAAACTATTCATGTAAAAAATATACTAGGTCTTCAATTGCCCACTGATCCAAGGTGGGTAAACCTGGCGGCAATAGAGCTGGAAGCAATTCTGACTGACCATGCCTGGTGTGAGCAAAAAGCAGCCCTTACCTGTATTTCATTGATTCAAAAAAATTTTGATAAACCCCTGATCGTGGAAGAACTAAGCCCGATAGTAACTGAAGAATGGGGACATTTTAGATCAGTTGTAAATGAATTAAAAAAGCGGGGCTTGTCACTAGGCAGACCAAGAAAAGATATTTATGTAAACAAGCTCCTGCAATTTCAAAAGAAAGATGGTAGTCCCGATCAGCGACTATTGGATCAGCTGCTGCTCATGGCTTTAATAGAAGCAAGGAGTTGTGAACGTTTTAAACGATTGAGTGAAGGACTCGAAGATGAATACATGCGGAATTTCTATCGCCGGTTTATGGAAAGCGAAGCCGGTCATTATACGCTTTTTATAAATCTTGCTGAGCATCACCTGGACAAAAACCTTGTTAGAAACCGATGGGCTGAATGGCTGGAGTACGAAAAAGAATTGATGAAAAGTACTGAGGTCAGGGGCGACAGAATTCATTAATATAAATACATTAGGAAAAGAAATCTGCTTCTGATTGCAGGTCCAGGTACGGATAATGCTCCTGCAAAAAATGGATTTTTTCCAACGTTACTTTTTTAAACTTTTGATGTGCTTCAGATAAGGGACTAAAAGGCTTATGCGCCCTGGCTGCATTGATCACATTGATCTTTTTTGCCAGCTCTATTGATTCAGCGCTTAATACAGTTTCGGTAAATTTTTCCCAGACATAATTTGTGGCTGCATAGTTTGGATGCACCAGGTCCTCAGCAAAAAAACGATAGTCCCGGAGATCATCAATCACCAATTCATAGGCAGGAAAATAAAAAACTGTTTTTTCGTTTACAAGAGTATGAACAGCCTGTATCAATGCGGCTTTGCTGCGATTGTTTTCTATAAAACCTTCCCTGAGATGTCTTACCGGACTTATGGTAAACAGGAATTTTACTTCCGGGTTTATTTCTTTTACCCTTCTCATCATTTGCTCCAGCACAGCTATAATTTCTGAAGCATCTAATAGTCTTCTCTCAAATTTATCATTAGGAACTTTATGACAGTTTGCTACCACATTTTTGTAACCTGCAGCTTCTTCATCATTTCGCTGATAAACAAAGGAACTGCCCAGCGTCAGCATGATCCAATCAGCCGTTTTGATAAATTCTCCGGCAGCATGGAGAGATTGATTGATTGCATTGAGCGTATCATTTTTTTCTATGCGACAAAATTTTGTGTGGTGCTGCCAGCTACCCCAGCGTTCGTCCCTGAAAAAAAGGTCTTCGGCATTAAAAGATTTGTTTTTCACATAGGCTTCTAAAGCATGAGAAATACTTACCGGGTTGAAAAGAATGCCATTAGGATTGTCGAGTATCCTGAATTTATGCGCCGACAATTTTGCTCCAATCTGCTCAGTAAAACAAGAGCCCATCATCAGGATATTATCCCGGTGAGAGATTTTATTTGGAAATTGTTTTGGAAAAAATTCAGCCCTAAAATTCATTATACAAATATTTCTTTTGCCATGGTAATAGAAGCCTGCAAAGCATCATTATTAATGTGGATGGGTTGGTTTTCCTGTTGAAAATATCCGATCATTTTTTCCATCTTCATATTCCCAACAAGGTCATTTCCACTCATAGGGCATCCACCAATACCCAGCAAAGCGCCATCATACCTGCTAATTCCAGCTGTTAGGGCAGCATGTAATTTTGGTATTAAACTCTTTTCGTCTGAATGAAGATGAACACCAAGCTCAATATTTGATACTTCCTCTTTCATAATTGTACAAAGCCCTTGTACCTGCTCAGCTGTAGCCAGTCCTATAGTATCTGCGAGAGAAATTATTTTGATCCCTAATGCAGCTATTCGCTCCGCCCAGGTACGTACTATAACTTCATTGTAAGTATCACCATAAGGGTTTCCAAAAGCCATTGACAGGTAGACCACAACTTCTTTTCCGTTTTCTAATGCTATTTCGTGGATTTCTTTGAGGCGGATAAAGTTTTCTTCAATAGTGGAATTTCCATTCCTCATCTGGAATGTTTCTGATACGGAAAAAGGAAATCCCAAATACCTGATCTCCGGAAATTCTAAAGTAGCTTCGGCTCCTCTTTTATTTAGAACAATGGTCAATAATTTTGTATCAGAAATTAAACCAGCAATTTCCTGCAATACTTCTTTAGTGTCTGCCATTTGGGGAATGGCTTTAGCTGAAACAAAACTGCCACAATCCAGTGTATGGAATCCGACTTTTAATAAAGATTTTAAATAATCGATCTTCTGCTGCGTAGGTATTAAATGATCCCAGCCCTGCATGGCGTCACGGGGACATTCTACCAATTGTATATGATTTGGCTGAGCCATAGTTTACATATTTATTCAGGATGTAGAAAGTCTTTGACGGCTTGCTTCATAGAGCGTAATACCAGTCGCTACACTTACATTGAGGCTTTCAAAATTGCCGGGCATGGGGATTTTAAATTTATCGTCACAAATCTTAAGCAAAGCGGGATAAATACCATGTTCTTCACCACCCATTATAATGGCCGTTGGTTCAGTAAAATCAAGGTCAAAACTTTTGGTCTCGGCAGTCATTTCGGCTCCGTAAACTTTAATGCCATTCAGGTGCATATCATCCACAGCTTTCATCAGGCTTCTTACACGGCACACATTCAATAATTCAAGGGCACCGGCAGAAGTAAGGATAGCATCTTCATTTAAAGCTCCTACTCCTTTATCGGGTATTACAAGCGCATGCACACCAAAACTGTAAGCACTCCTTGCGATTGCTCCTATGTTCCTGATATCAGTGATTCCATCAAGAATAAGGATCAACGGCACTTCTCCATTTTCTACAGTAAATGAAATCACATCCTGTAAGTCCTTGTATTGCACCTTGGCAATTACTGCCACACATCCTTCATGATTACTCACATTAAGGTTGTTTAATTTCTCTACAGGCACTTTACTGATAGGAACCATTACCTGGTCTGCCAGGTTTTTTATTTTGTCTATTACTTCACCATGTACAGTTGCATGCAGGTAGATCTTCTCCAGCTGCTTACCTTCTTCCATGGCAGCTATTACTGCTTCTCTGCCTACTATTAATGTATTTTTTTTCGGCCTCTGATGTTGATGTCTAAAATTTTTCACGTTGCAAATTTAGTTTAATATTTTCAGCTTTAAGTTTTGCAGGGTGCATTTCAAATTGTCACAGCAGCAAGTGGTTTGTGGAGACACAAACCACGGCACAGCCCACGACAATTTGGAATGCACCCTTGTTACATAATGTACGACCCTGGCGTATAAAAAAGCCCCCACATTTGTGGAGGCCATAAATATTTGTGTTTAAAATTATTTGATCTTGAAAGCTTTTTTTACTTCAGCAACTGCATCAAGTTTTTCCCACGTAAATAATTCTACTTTTTTCTTTAATTGCTTGCCATCCGGAGAAAAGAAAGTTTTTTCTACTTTCTCAGGAGTACGGCCCATATGACCATATGCTGCAGTTTCACTGTAGATTGGATTGCGCAGTTTCAACCTTTGCTCTATGAAATAAGGCCTCATATCGAAACAAGGCATGGTCATGATTTTTTTTGCAATCTCGCCGTCGGTCATTTTAACTTTCGCAGTTCCATAAGTAACCACATTAATAGAAGTTGGTTGAGCTACACCGATAGCATAACTAACCTGGACAAGCACTTCCGAGCAAAGACCTGCTGCAACAAGATTCTTAGCAATGTGACGGGTGGCATAAGCCGCACTACGATCTACTTTACTAGGATCTTTTCCGCTAAATGCACCTCCACCATGTGCACCTTTACCACCATAAGTATCTACAATGATCTTACGACCTGTAAGACCTGTATCTCCATGCGGACCACCTATGACAAACTTTCCTGTTGGGTTTATGTGGTACTGAATCTTATTATTGAAAAGGTGTGCATATTTTTTATACTTAGCCTTTACTCTTGGTATGACAATATTGATAATGTCCTTCTTTATTTTAGCCAACATTACATCATCTTTTGCAAAATCATCATGTTGAGTAGAAACTACGATTGCATCAATTCTTGTGGGATGATTGTTATCATCATATTCAAGCGTAACCTGGCTTTTAGCATCTGGACGTAAATATTTAATTTGCTTATTTTCTCTTCTTACTGCAGCAAGCTCTTTTAAGATATCATGACTCATTGCAAGGGCAAGAGGCATATAATTGTCAGTTTCATCAGTGGCATAACCAAACATCATTCCCTGGTCACCAGCACCCTGTTCTTCTTTTTTCTTCTTGTCTACACCTTGGTTGATATCATTGCTTTGCTCATGAATGGCAGACAAAATACCACAGGAATTTGCTTCAAACATATATTCACTCTTTGTGTATCCGATCTTACGGATAACACCACGTGCAATTTCCTGTACGTCAAGATATGCTTTGCTTTTTACTTCACCTGCCAGTATTACTTGTCCTGTAGTTACAAGCGTTTCACAAGCTACTTTGCTCTCCGGATCAAAAGCAAGAAAATTATCAATAAGCGCATCACTGATTTGATCAGCTACTTTATCCGGGTGTCCTTCACTAACAGATTCTGAAGTAAATAAATAAGGCATATAGAAATTTATTTTTTTAAAAGTGTGCAAATATACTTTTGCACACCTGATTTATCAAATGTAAAAAGGAAAAAGAATGAGGGATTATTTCAACTTGGTCCAGATGATCACAAGTTTCATGCGCTGGGTGGGATGAGCACCTGATCCAACCCTGATTCTACCAAATGCAATCTCATTGAATAATGGGAACTTGTCAACTCCTTTTTGAGGATAATTTATTGTATAAGGAGAAGATAAACGTATTTGATAATTAAAACTATTTTGGATCAACATTCTCTGAAGGTACCTGGTAAGGTTCAACTGGTAAGAAGCAAAACGAGTGGTTCCGTTTACATTATTAAATCTTGGAATCCCACCAAAATAACTTTGATCAATGCTATTTGGAAAATATCCGGTAGCAGCATCAGGATTATATAACTGGTTTGGATTTAGATCAAAGTATAAAGGTTTGTATTGTAGAGCTGTGGTAGTAGAATCTTTCAAATCAGCATAAACAAAAAACGGAGGAGTAAATAAGGTATCCTGTACATCAGGGATTTCATCAATTTGCAAATATGCCCGGTGTATTATTCTGTTGGTATCCTTAAAAGTAGATAAAGCAGGAACGTCTACATTAATAAATGTACCAGGGGCGGTTTGTAAATAATTGTAAATAGTTGATGGAGTAGAAACAGGGAAACCAGTACGATTCCTTACTATATTATTTGCTGTTGCAGAAGGAAACAAACCGCCATTCGTTGGTGCTAACCTTAGTGAATTGTATACAGTATCTCTTACTCCGTTTCTAAGTATCTGGTAATGGATCTCCAGGCGGGTGTTAGCTTCAGCCAGGTTAATATACATTAACCCATTTCCGGAAGTACTTGTA
>JBBQYS010000002.1:0-80322 GCA_038208485.1 Chitinophagales bacterium | reverse complement strand
TCCTATGTACCTAAGTCCTGTGAGTAAAGTTTTATATAGTCTTATTTATAAATTTCTTTTGAAAGAGAAAGATTCAAAAATTGATTTGAACCCTTCCCCTTCTCAAGATTTTTTTTCGTTTCATAAATGTATAAAGTTTTTTTTAAAAAATCAACACACCCAGCATCCTATGAGTAGTCTAATTGTGTGGCAGCTTAGTCCCGATAACGATCGGGAGTGGCTGCCTATCAGCTACAGTTCTCTGTTTTGATTGTTTGATTTTTTTCGCTTAGCCCTGCTTTTGGCGGGGGTGGCGAAAGAACAGGCGCTACAGTCTTGGCAAAGAAAATACTCCGCTTTTTGATTATGTACACGATAACAACTTTTGTTTAGTAGTCTGCCTGTCATTTTATTTTTATGGTATGTTGGTGAATAATATTTTTTAAAAGAGAACCCTGCTACAGACTTGCCGAAGTAAATTTTTACACCGAATGTTTAGTAGTCAGGATTCCCTCATTTATTTTACAATTCCAAATTCATAAGGTTGTTGGTTCATCAAAACAAACCGGATCCTGTTTAGTAATTTTCTGGCGATTTTTATGATGACTATTTTGCAATCTTTACGTTTTATTTGTTCCTGGAAATAAAGTGTCATAGCAGGATCTGTACGTTTTGCCGTCCAGGCACTTTCTACTAAATCACTGCGGAGCTGCCGGTGTTTTCTGACGGTAAGGCTAAGTTTGTTTTCCGACTGGCCACTGCTATGCTCCATGGGCAATAAGCCCACAAAACTATTGAGGTGATAAAAAGTTTCAAAACGCCTTACATCTCCAATCTCTACAAGGATACTTGCAGCTGTCAAAGGCCCGATACCAGGTATGGTTCTCAACAAATAATAATTGATTTTGTAACGCTGCTCCCGCATCATTTTTCTAATCTCATTACTTATCGCTAAAAGTTCTTTGCGTAAATATTCCATTTGCATGATCATAAAATCAAGTGCCCGCCGTCGGCTCTGCTGTGTGCAATCAACAGCTTTTAACCAATTGATAAAATTATGGCTCCAGCTCGCATTGTCATATTGTTCCGGAATATCAATACCACTAAATGCAAGTGTACCTTTTATGCGGTTTTTGCAGCGAGTAAGATCTTTCCATATTCTTTTGCGGTGGCGGAAAAATACACGATCCGCTTCCTGCTGTTCGTCCGGGATATGTATACCACGCAACACGCCGCTCTGCAATCGTAAACCTAAGTTGCGGGCATCCCTGGCATCTGTTTTTTGCAAAGAGTCCTTCTGCGATTTTGGTATATCTGCCGGGTTTACCACCAGGCATTCTATACCAAGTGAGGCAAGTTGTCTTTGGATCCAAAAGCCAAATTTTCCCGCTTCATATACTGCTTTGTACACTGCACCAGGATAATGCCTGTGCAGGTAATCTGCCATGATATGGGGGTTGGGTTTTTGATGAACATTACGAACAAACATGTCATTCAAATGGATGCCTAAATTCCAACTGGCTTTATGAATATCCATACCAACAAAAACTGTTTGCCCTCTAAAATTTGATAGTACTTTTGTCATGACTGTTGAGGTTTTGATAATGATAATTAAAAGTTACTGTAGCAATTTCATATTGACTACTTTTTTAACTGCCTCAACAGTTTTATTAGGTTACATGGAGACTTGCTGCTATTCTGGCAGACATAATAACAATCGGCTGCGGCTCCAGGCTAGACAAGTAATGAATTACAGCACAGCAGCAAGCCGTAACAAAGTCAACTTATAACAGAACTAATAATTTAACTTGTAAACTTTTTTTCAGGAAGTGTCTGACTTAAGTATTAGTAATTAATTCAAATTTTTATGACAATTACAAAAGAAACTATTACCAAAGGTTTTATCCTTGCAGGTTTAATGAATATTCTCGGGGTGCTGGCAAATTCTAGATTCTTCACCAATGATATTATTCCTACAGTTGATCCAGACGTAATGTCCAACTTTGGATTATTAATGATCATCATTTGGGGGATAGCCTATATCTCCGTAGCCAAAGATTTCGAAAAAGTAAAATGGCTTGTTGGTGTTTTTGCCATTGAAAAATTTATTTATGGTTTTACCTGGACAAAATGGATTTTGAATAATAGCCTTTCCGAAGTCTTTGAAAAAGATAAGTCTGCCGGAATATTTTATGCTATTTATGGAATTAACGATTGGATATTTTTTATCTTTTTTTCAGTTGTTTTTTTTCGTTTAATTTCTATGAACAAGTAACAAGAACAGCATTTAAATTAAAAACATATTTCTTCAGTACCCTTGATCATAACTTAATCCCTTAACTACCTTAATCGCAAAAATCAGATCATCTTCAAAAACTCTTCCTCACTCAATATTTTAATGCCTGTCATTTTCTTTGCTTTCTCCAGTTTACTCCCTGCGTCCGCCCCTACGATAAGGTAAGTCAGCTTACTACTTACGCCACTCAATATTTTTCCGCCATGTGCTTCTACATCAGCTTCGGCCTCGCTTCTTTTTAGCTGCGCAAGCGTGCCGGTAAAGAGAAAAGTCATGCCCGTAAATTTTCCTTCTGCAGTCCCGGTTGATGCCGCTCTTTCCATCACTATCCCGGCATTCTGCAGTTCTTCCAGCATGTGTATGTTGTCTTCGTTGGCAAAGAACTCATGCAGGCTTGCCGCTACTTTTACGCCCACATCATCTACCACCTGTAGCTCTTCAATCGTTTTATCCTTCAGTTCAAAAATAGTTGTAATCACCTGTGCCAGGGTCTTGGCTGTAGTTTCTCCTACATAGCGAATGCCCAGTGCATAGATGATGCGGTGCAGGGCCTGAGTTTTACTGGCTTCAATTCCCACCAGTAAATTCTCAATACTTTTTTGCCCAAAGCCTTCAAGCCCTTGAAGTTTATCTTCCTGCAAATGATAGATAGAAGGAATGTCTGTAATGATCTCCTGCTCATAAAAGCGGCGCACATTTGCTTCACCAAAACCCTTTATGTCCATCGCATCTTTACTCACAAAATGTATGATGCGTTCTACCACCTGTGCTTTGCAATTTATATTTACACAACGCCACACTGCCTCACCTTCGGGCTTATACAATGCATCATTACACACCGGACAGGTTGTAGGAAAAATGATCTCCGTTTCTTTTCCTGTTCTGTCTTCGGTAACCGATCTTACGATCTGCGGTATCACATCACCACTTCTTTCTATAATGATCTTATCACCCAGCTTCAGGTCTTTTTCTTTTATATAATCTTCATTGTGTATGGAGATGCTGCCCACAGTAACACCGCTTACCTGCACAGGTTTTATTTTGGCCACCGGGGTTACTGCCCCGGTTCTGCCTACCTGGTATTCTACGCCTATCAAAACGGATTCTGCTTGCCGTGCCTTGTATTTATAAGCCATTGCCCAACGAGGGTGATGAGAAGTCATACCAAGTTTGTCCTGCAGTTCCAGGCTATCTACCTTGATCACCATTCCATCTATTTCATAAGCCAGGCTGTCCCGGGATTCTTCGTATTCACCAATAAATTTAATTACTTCTCCGATCCCTTTCAGTACTTTCATTTCCTTCACCGGGCTTTTAAAACCCAGCTGCCACAGCATTTGCAGCATACCAGAATGTGTAGTGGGCTTCTGTTTATTATCAGCTGTTTTATCTCTTTCAAAACTTACATTGTATAAAAATGCTTCCAGGTTTCTCCTGGCTACCTGCCGGCTGTCTTTCATTCTCAGGCTTCCTGCTGCAGCATTTCTCGGGTTGGCGAGTGTAGCCAACCCTTCTCCAGCCAGGCCCTCATTAAATGAAGCAAATGATTGCTTATTCATCATCACTTCTCCGCGGATCTCTATTTGCGCTATTCCATATTTACTGAAAGAAGCACTTAGCGGCACTGACCTGATTTGTTTTGCATTTAGTGTAATATCATCTCCTACTTCCCCGTCTCCTCTTGTGGTAGCAGCTACCAGCTGATCATCCTCGTATTGAAGAGAAATACTAGCACCATCAAATTTTGGTTCGGCGCAGTACATAATTTCATCCAACCCGGTGCTTTCTCTTACCCTGCGGTCCCATTCCACGAGGTCATCAGCATTGTAAGAATTATCCAGCGAGAGCATAGGAACCAGGTGTTGTCTTTTAGGAAAATCCTTATTCAGGCTGCTGCCCACACGCTGTGTCGGAGAGTCTGCCGGTATATTTTCCGGATGCGCTTTCTCCCATTCTTGCAGCAACTTGTACAGCATATCATAATCATAATCTGTCAGCAAAGGCTCACTAATTACATAGTATCTATACTCATGAAAACGAAGCACATTCCGCAAAGCTTCGGCATCATTTATCTCCGTTGCAGAAGAATATTTTAAAAACTCTTTGGTTTGCTGCTCGTAGCTTTTTACGTCTTCTATACTATACACCTTTTTTTGTTTTGTGTAAATGAATTGGTTGGGCAGGGAAGGTATTAAATAAATGAAATTACACAGTTGCGGAAACAGAGATTTCTTCCCGGAGTTCTTTTGCAGTTTTGGTACTGCCATCGTGGCTCCAGCCCGGGGCATTAAATATGTATTTGAGCTTGGTAGAAAGTGGTAACTTTTTCTTCATGTCTGCTGAAAGGGCTTTCCACTCATGAAAAACGATCTGTGTCGGGTGGAATGGTTTGTCCAGGCTTTTGGTCAATCCATATTTTACCGGCTCTTCGGGAAGCTCCTCCTGGAAGGTGCCAAACATTTTGTCCCAAATGATCAGGCACATACCCATGTTCTTATCCAGGTACAAAATATTGCTGGCGTGATGTACCCGGTGATGGCTTGGGCTCACAAAAACAGCCTCGAACCACCGAGGCATTTTATTGATGTATTGGGTATGTACCAGTATGCCATAAGTTTGGGTGATGCTGTACATAAACACAATATCCAGGGGATGAAAACCCATTAAAGCAATAGGAATAAAATAAATGAACCGATAAACGGGCTGAAAAACTGAGGAACGAAACCCGGTGGTGAGGTTAAATTCTTCAGAAGAATGGTGTGTTACATGTACAGCCCAGAAAATGCGGGAATAATGATCAACCCGATGCTCTATATAAAACGCAAGGTCTTCCAGGAAGAAAAGCAGGAGCCAGTAAGCATATACATT
Source organism: Chitinophagales bacterium (assembly GCA_038208485.1). Classification (GTDB taxonomy): domain Bacteria; phylum Bacteroidota; class Bacteroidia; order Chitinophagales; family Chitinophagaceae; genus Ferruginibacter. The sequence goes on along the minus strand of JBBQYS010000002.1, from coordinate 75,179 downwards.
TTCTACAACAAAGATCCTGTGTGCGTAGCACCACATGAGTACACTTACATAAAATGCCCAGCGGAGTAAAAGATCAATGGAGCCATTGGCAAGGCTGAGGTATATGTTTTGAATGACTGCTTTAAAAGAATAGAGTTTTCTTGCCTGCCAGTTGCTCATTACTATTTCCACCCCTATTAAAACAATATATAGCGGTACAGATAATAATAAAAACCATGTTTCCCTGCTAGCTTCCATCAGTAAAAAATTCAATGATTTTATACAGCCATAATCTCTTCCTCTTTGGCCTGAAGATGTTTATCTACCAGGACTATGTATTTGTCTGTAAGGTCTTGTACAGAAGCTTCTCCGTCACGGGTTTCATCTTCGCTAAGTCCTTCTTTTTCCAGCTTCTTTATTTCTTCAATAGAGTCACGGCGGATATTCCTTATTGTCACTTTTCCGTTTTCTCCTTCTGCATTACACCTTTTCACCAGTTCCTTACGACGCTCTTCGGTAAGTGCAGGTAGAAACAGCCTGATGATATTTCCATCATTTTGCGGATTGATACCAATATTCGCTGATATAATAGCACGTTCAATAGTTGCCAGCATTGACTTTTCCCAAGGCTGTATAGAGATGGTTCTTGCATCCAGAACACTCACATTTGCTACCTGGTCTATCGGAGTGGGGTTGCCATAATATTCTGCAAATATGCCATGCAGCATAGAAGGGTTTGCTTTACCTGCACGAATCTTCACCAGTTCTGCTTCCAGGTGACTGATTGCTTTAGCCATTTTGCTACTTGTATCTTCTATGGTATGTGTAAGTTGTTCTGTCATACTGAAGTTGTTTTTGTGTACGGGCAAATTTACTTAAAAACCTTTTTAAAATTTTTTAAATAATAATAAACCGCAGTATTGCAATAGGATAGAAGGGACCGGTAAAATCCGCATAATAAACAAGAAGCTATTATTTCATTTCCACCATTTCCGGTGTGTAAATGATCTTGTGGGTTTTGATGATATCTTGCTTTTGGGTAGTGGCAACAAAACCATTTGTAAGCTTTCTACGCAGGTGATACACCCCGGCAGTAATAGCTGAAGCTGCTACAAGAAGAACTGCTATAATAAGTGTGGTATCTAAGTTATGCATCATGAAACCTGCTAAAATAAATAATATAGCTACTGCTCCAATGCTTAGTGTAATTTTCCGATGAGAGAAACCAAGGTCCAGTAAAAAATGATGGATGTGGTTGCGGTCCGGATTGAAAGGGGAGCGGCGCTTAAATATTCTTATAGCAAATACCCTCAAAGTATCAAATAATGGAACCATTAAAATAGCAAATCCTATAGCTGGCGCTGAAGTAATAGTAAATGCATGATTTGGTAAAGGTGCTACGCTGATAAACTTAATTACAAGAATAGAATTTATCGTTCCAAGAAGCAGAGACCCTGTATCTCCCATAAATATTTTGGCAGGAGAAAAATTGTAGATCAGGAAACCGATAATGGCTGCTGATAATGAAAAAGCAATTACAGCATAAGAAATGTATCCTATATAAAAGAAATAGGCGCCAAATGTAAAGGTTGTGATCAATCCAAGTGTTCCTGCAAGTCCATCTACACCATCAATCAGGTTAAAAGCATTGGTGATAACAATGATTGTGAAAACAGATAGTACATAACTAGCTACAGGCGGTATTACATCTAACCCAAGGAAACCATGCATGTTATTAATTTGTATACCACCGAATTTTATTAAAATACCTGCACAAACCAATTGGCCGACAAATTTTTTGCTGGCACTAAGGATCATGATGTCATCTTTTAAACCCAGGAAGAAAATTACAAGACTAGCGGCTACAAAATATTGTACTTCCGGATTAACCCCGGCAGGGATACCCATTAAAATAGCAATGATAAAGCCGGCGAATATACCCATGCCTCCTAAAGTAGGTATCACATTTTTGTGAACCTTTCTTTCGTCTGGTTCATCATATAATTTTTTTGCTTTCGCCACTTCTATAATAATGGGAATTGAAAAAAATGTAATGAGAAATGCCAGTGCCGCACTAAGTAGTATGTTGTCCATGCAGGTTTTAAATTGTTATTAACATTTCGATGTGTACAAATGTAGATAAATTGTTTAGTAGATAAAATTATTAACCCCCCTATTTGGAGGGAAATAACCATTTCTTATTATTGGAAATCAGAAACACCATTTAAGAATACGGCTGAAAGGAAACTATATTGTGCGTTTCAGATTTTTTCTTTGTGGTGCTTTGTTTTTCTATTAGGTTTGTATCCATAATCCTACCAAAAAAAATAAATTATAAAAAATATGAGTGATTTAAAGGAAATAGCTGCACAAATAAGAAGAGACATAATGAGAATGGTCTATGATGCACAAAGCGGTCATCCGGGCGGTTCCCTTGGCTGTGCTGATTTTTTAACAGCATTATATTTTGACATCATGGACCATAATCCTGATTTTAAAATGGATGGGAAAAATGAAGACCTGTTTTTCCTAAGTAATGGACATATTTCCCCGGTTTTCTACAGTGCGCTTGCACGTAGTAATTATTTCCCTTTAAAAGAACTCGGTACATTTCGCCAACTGAACAGTCGGCTGCAGGGACATCCGACCACTCATGAGCACCTTCCGGGTATACGTATCGCCAGTGGATCGCTGGGCCAGGGTATGAGTGTAGCTATTGGTGCTGCGATGGCCAAAAAATTAAATAAGGATGAGCATATTGTTTATTCATTACACGGGGATGGTGAGTTGAACGAAGGACAGAACTGGGAGGCCATCATGTTTGCCGGGTCTAAAGGCGTAGACAATATGATTTGCACAATAGACCGCAACGGACAGCAAATAGATGGCACTACGGAGAAGGTGATGGAACTTGGGGATGTAGGAAAGAAGCTTGCTGTATTTGGTTGGGATGTAATGGAAATGGACGGAAATGATATGGACGAAGTCTTATCCACTCTAAAGAAAGCAAAAAAGAAACTTGGAAAAGGAAAACCTGTAGGTATAGTAATGCATACGGTTATGGGTAAAGGGGTTCCATTTATGGAGAATAACCATGAATGGCATGGAAATGCACCAAATGCTGAGCAATTGAAAGAAGCATTAGATGAGCTTCCTGCCACTTTGGGTGATTATTAAATTTTCATACTTATTTCAGGACGATCATTTGTTTGGATGCCTTATATGCCGGCACCCATGAAGCAAGGAGGCTAATGCAAAATATGGTTGCGCTTACCAGTAAAAAATCTGACACCAGTAATTTTACCGGGAAATAATCGATTAGGAATGAGCCACCGCCCATTTTGATGAGGTGAAATTTTAATTGGATCAGGCAGATGATCGTAGCAAGTGCAATTCCTATCACCGCTCCAACAAACCCCAGCAACATGCCTTCTGCCAAAAATATTTTTCTGATCATAGAGCGTGGGCTACCCATACTCTGCAAAATGCTGATATCTTTTTCCTTTTCTATGACTAACATACTCAGGGCACTTACCATATTAAACGCAGCTACAATCAGAATTAAAGTCAGAACTGCATAGATGGCCCATTTTTCCAGGCGGATGGTGTTATAGAGGTTACTGTTTTGCTGATAAAGTGTTTGTACCTGGAAATTTTCTCCCAGCAGATCCTCTACCTGTCTCTGAGCTTCGGTAGGCTTTACTGTTGGTTTTATTTTTATTTCTGCCGCTGAAAATTCTTCGGGTGCAAAATTCATCTGCCTTTTTAAAAAATCTATATTGGTAATGGCATAGTTATTATCAAAGTCCTGCTGTATGGCAAAGACTCCATTCGCCACCACGTTTCCTTCACTGAGTGAAGCCAACGGATCAGAGGATTCCACGTTTTTTTTGGGCAGTGTAAGTGTAATCAACTCTTTATCAAAAGCAGTATTCATACTTATGTCTGCTGCGTTTTGAACACCTACACCCACTACAATTCCCGGATTGGATAGAATGCCAACATTAAAATTTCCATTCACTACTTTGAAAGGGAGTCCGCTTACTTTGTAATAATTATTATCTACACCCTTGGCATTTACAAAAGTTTGTTGTGTGCCATTTTGCAGAATGGCTTTGTCTTCAGCTATCATGCTCATAGCAGCAATGCCCGGCAGGGCATTTATTGCATTTTGCTGCTGTGGTGTTAAAAGAAAAGTTTTGCCAGAAGCGGGCAGAATTTTCAGGTCGGTATAAAAAGAAGAATACATGGATTTCACCAGGTCTTCAAATCCGTTGTATACACTAAGCACCAATACCTGGCAGCAAGTAGCAAATGCAATGACACAGGTAGTTACCCATGCAATAATATTGATGGCATTTGCAGATTTCTTTGCTCTAAAATATCGCCAGGCAAATTTTAAAAACATCAATCAGTGTTTTTATCTTTCTCCTCAGTTACATCTTTTGTGATGGCATCATCATTTTTTTTGATGTCTTTAAAAAGCTTTTCCATCTTATCTACGTACTCCAGGGTATCGTCTATATAAAAGCTGAGCTGTGGCATACTGCGGAGCTGATGCCTTACCTGTGCGGTCAATTCTCTTTTTATTTCCCAGTCACGGTCTTTGATAATATTCAATGCAGTTGTAGGATCTTCTACTTGAAAAAAGCTGAGGTAAACCCTTGCATCAAATAGGTCGGGCGTTATTTTTACCCCGGCAATGGAAACCATTCCCCCATTTACCATGGACAGGCCGAGCTTTTGAAATATGTTATTCAATTCATGTTCCAGCACCGAGGCCACCTGTTTTTGTCTTTTTCCTTCCAGCATTTTCTTATGGTTTTTGTGGTTCTGAATTTGGTTTGTTTTCTTCCCCGGTAAGCTTTCTGAAAATTTCTTCCATACTGTTGGAAGCCTGTTGCATACTCACAATATTGATATTTTTCTGCACGCTGTATTCCAGCAATGCCCGGCGAAACTGATCCGCATTTTTTGTAATGATTTTATATTCTTTTCCCTGAACTGATACTCCGGCAGCACCAGGTAATTTTTCAAGATCTGAAGTATTAACAGTTTCATTAAAAACAACTACAACAAATTCCTGACCGGCTTTTTGTTGCTTCAGGTCCTTCATGCTATCGTTGGCTACAATATTTCCTTTGTTGATGATGATCACCCTGTCACAAAGTGCTTCCACTTCCTGCATGATGTGAGAAGAAAGTAAAACCGTTTTGTTTTTCCCCAGCTCACGGATTACTTGTCTGATCTCCAGGATCTGGTTTGGATCAAGACCTGTCGTCGGCTCATCCAAAATAAGCACTTCGGGATCGTGAATGATTGCTGCTGCAAGGCCCACCCTTTGGCGGTATCCTTTACTCAGCTGCCCGATCTTTTTTCCTGCTTCAGGTTTCAATCCTGTTTTAGCAATTACTTTTTCTACTGCTTCTTTTTTATTTTTTATCCCGTGAACACCTGCTACAAAATGCAGGTATTCTTTTATGTACATATCAGTGTACAAAGGGTTAGATTCCGGTAAATAGCCAATATGTTTCTTGGTGTTTTTTGTCCCGCTGCTTACTGCTTCTCCGCACACAGCAATATCACCTGCATCTGCGGCCAGGTATCCTGTGATTATTTTCATAGTGGTGCTTTTACCGGCACCGTTTGGACCAAGAAAACCAAGTATCTCTCCACTGTTTGCAGTAAAAGAAATATCATTCACGGCTGTTTGTGCACCATATCTTTTGGTAAGATGTTGTACTGAGATAGACATATGCTAAAATTGCTTGATCACAGAGTTCTTAAGCTTTATTTTCCGGGGCCTTGTTTTCGCCACCACGGTTTCCCCTGTTGCGGTTGTTGCGGTTGGGATTATTACCAGTTCCCTGTTGCTTAGGTCTTGGCCCTTTATTTTGTTGCTGGTTGTCATTCGTAGGATTATTACCTGCATTTGCCTGTACATTGGGTTGTCTTGGTTTTCCGCCGGGTTGTTGCCCTTTGTTGCGGCTGCCTCTTCCCTGTGGGTTCTGACCTTTTGGATTGTCTCCTCCCTGTGGATTATTCTGACTTCTGCTATTTTCTTTATCCCTTCTTTTCCGGGTTGTTTTTTCCAGGCTCTTCAGGCTTATCTGGCCTACAAGATCTGCATACTCAGGTTCTACTTCCTTTGGCTTGCCCACCTGTACTTCAGTAACTTCCAGCTCCGCAGGTTTTATACCCTCACGGTTTTGTTTTTTTATCTTTTTTACTGATTCTATGGTAAGCGGATAATGACGGGATGAATCTGCCATGCTATACCACATCAGAAAACGGAAAATATCTTTTTTTACCAGGAAGGCCCTGCCTTTCTGCGTTTCCAATACATCTGCATCCCCTGGGAAAAACTGCAGTGCATCCATGTAAGTATCCAGTTCATAATTCAGGCAACACTTTAGCCTGCCGCACTGTCCGCTTAGCTTGGTTTGATTTATGCTCAGGTTTTGATAACGTGCAGCATTTGTATTTACACTTTTAAAATCTGTGAGCCAGGTACTGCAACAAAGTTCTCTGCCACAACTGCCTATACCACCTACTTTTCCGGCTTCCTGCCTTGCACCTATCTGGCGCATTTCCACTTTTACTTTAAATTCTCCAGCATACTGTTTGATCAGTTCACGAAAATCTACCCGTTCGTCTGCTATATAAAAAAATGTTGCTTTTCTTCCATCTGCCTGTAATTCTATCTCCGCCATTTTCAGGTTCAGGTTCAGCACCCTGGCCATTGCACGGCTACGAATAAGCATATTTGCTTCTTTTGCTTTGCTTTCCACCATTTTGGCAATATCAGTTTCTGTAGCCCGGCGAAGTATCTTTTTAATATCAGGGCTTTTTTCATCCAGCTTATTTTTTTTCAGCTGAAGACGAACAAGTTCGCCTGTTAGGTTTACCATACCCACATCAAAACCATTCACGCCTTCCAGCGCTACCATATCTCCTTTTTCGTAATAATGTAAAGTGGTATTTTTGAAATAGTCTTTGCGACTGCCATTGTTGAAACTTATTTCTACAATCCGGCAACTGCTTTCGGGATCACTGAAAGGCAAGTTAGAAAGCCAATCGTGTACGTTCATCCGATTGCATCCGCCACTTGCACAGTTTCCATGACTTTGACAGCCACCCGGTGCACCATCTTTTCCGGTACCACAACTTCCACAACTCATAATATCTTTGATTTAAATAACGGTCTATATATTGAATTTCGCTTTTCTCCGGATATAATATATCAATAGGAAAAAGGCGTTTTCCAAAAATACTGTTTTTTCTGCTTAATAACAGGTTATCCACATTATAAGCTTTTTATTAGCAAAGCCCTGAAATAGAAGGGGTTTATTGAGCCGCAGTCTGAAACCTTAAATCCGCAATAATAGGGAAATGATCGCTGAGTTCTTTTTTGATTCGGGTATACTGGGAAAATGTAAACCTGTCAGAGGCAAAAATATTATCAATCCTTAAGGTAGGAGAAATGTTTACGAAAGTACGGCTAATGCCTGCTCCCTTTTTTGCAAAGCCATTATTCAGGTCCTGGCCAATGGTATGATAGGCGTAACTGTTAGGCACATCATTAAAGTCTCCGGCAAGTATAACAGGGTAAGGGCTCAACGCCACATTCTCCCTAATTCGGTCACTCTGCCATTTTCTTTTGATGAATCCAGCTTTAAATTTTGAAACAATACCCAGCGATTTTTTCAGGTTCTCTTTTTCCTCCGCAGCAGGCTCCTTCAGGTATTGCAGGGTCTCCTTGTCAAATTTTAATGACTGTAAATGAATATTGAAAACACGAATAGTGTCCGAATTTTTTGCAATGTCCACGTATTGAAAAATAGAATTATAATCATTTGGCGCATAGCTAAGCATGTGCTGGCTGACTATCGGGTATTTACTAAGTATGATGATACCAAAATGGTGATGGTCATCAAAGTCTAGCCTTTTGTTGTAAGCATAATGCATGTAAGGCATCCCTATTTTCTGCATTATGGGAGGAAGGTAATTGATAGCGTCTGTTTTGTCTTCACTACCCACCATTTCCTGGAAGCAGGCCACATCCGGATTGTATGTTGCGATAATATCCAGCATTTCACTTTTTATGCCTGGCTGGGTTTTATGTTTCAGAATCTCAAAATGTTCCACATTCCAACTCATAACACGAAGGTCTCCTGCTTTTTTTTCTAGTGTAAATTTTTTGTTTAAATTAAAGCCCAACAAATGACGCAGTGGGTTTATACATAGTAGCAATGTGAGTACACCTATGAGCATGTACCTGGGCTTAAAAAATAACCAGAAAACCATAAAGATAACCAACCCCAAAAACAAATATAGAGAACCAAGTGTAAGTATTCCCATCCACCAAAAATGCAGCGGATCGAACCACCACCCATAGCATGAAAATATGAATAATAGCGCTGTGAAAACATTTAATCCAACAAAGACTCGCCTGGTAAACCGACGGAAAAAACTACCTGCCATAGTTTAAAGATATATAATATTGAGCCGGATACCGGAAGGCAGTATTTCTATTTTGTAAATCTTTTCAAATGCCATCTTCATCAGATGCTTTTTTCAGGATTGCTTTTTCTTCCCTGCTAAGGGAGCCATATCCTTTTACAGATATCTTATCCAAAATTTCATCTATTCTTTCCTGGGTCACTATAGCATATTTCTGGTAAGGTTTACGATTTCCTGTATTGTAGAAAACCTTTTCTTTTGGTTGCTTAACTGTTGGTAAAGGGGTAAGGGCGGTTGTAAAATAATGATAGATCTTCACCATCCAGGTGCCTAAGTCTATGTCTTTTTTTAATGCATAAACAAATAAAAACCCTGCCAGCGCTCCGCCGAGGTGAGCTAAAACATAAGGGTTGAAGAAGCTTCCGGCCCCGGCAATATCAATGAAAATATAAATGATCATTAACACCCACAATGGAATTCCACCTCTGATCTGGGTAAAAAACCTGTGGCCGGGGGCCAGTGTAGTAATAGCCATTGCAATAGCCATTACTCCTGCATTGGCACCAAGCAGGCTTAAGCCAGAACCATACATTTTCATTTGAGGTACCAGGTTCACTGCTATTAAAAAAACTATAGCCCCTACAAAGCCGCCATAAATATAAATTGGTATCACCTTATCATTGCTTGTATATTGAACCAACAGCGAGCCAAATGCATAGAGCCATACCATATTGGTGATGATACGCCAATACTCTGCGCCAATTTCGGTAAACATAAAGCTGAGAATGGTCCAGGGCTTATGTAAGAAAGTAGTAAAATCTCCGGGTAGGGCGAGTGCGCCAATTATAGTGCTGTAAAAATCAGCAAGGGTTTTATCTCCAAATAAAAAAGATACCTGCAGGAATAAAAGCAACACAAAACCAATAACATTGATGGTGATCAATGACGGGACAGCACCTTCTGTTACTGATTTAAAAAAGCGCTTTTTTGGAAGTCTGTATTCCTTAAACCTGTCTGCCTCTCCCATGAAAGAATATTTTTATGTTAATAAGAAAACAGTTTATGAACGTACCAACTAAGGTAAATTTTTTCTGCTATTGCCAGCGACTTTGCTGGTTTTTTTTAAAATATATTACAAGTATTATACCCATAATCAAGCCACCCAAGTGAGCAAAATGCGCTATGTTATCGCCAGTTGGATAGACACCCCCAAAAATATCAATAGCTGCAATAACTGCGATTGCATATTTAGCCTTTACCGGGAAAGGAATTGGAAACATAAATAATTCTGAGTTTGGGTACAACCAGGCGAATGCACCGAGGCATCCCATAATAGCACCTGAAGCTCCTACTGCCGGCGAACTGGTCAGGAACATTTGCGCCAACGCAGCTGCTACACCACAGGTAAAATAAAAGAACAAGAATTTTTTTGCCCCCCAGTCTCTTTCCAGCCAGCTACCAAAACTCCATAACGCAAACATATTGAACAAAATATGTCCTATGCCTCCATGCGTAAACATGTGTGTAATGAGCTGCCAGGGTCTAAATAACCCGCTGTTCCATGGCCACAATGCCAACCATGACGTTAGTACCCTATTTTCTCCGTCAAAGATGTTTTGCGCCAGAAAAACCAGGCCGTTTATGATCAGTAAGTTCATTACTACCGGCGTTGTTTTTCCAAAACTCAATCCTTTATTATAATTCGACATGCCGCTAAATTAGTTTTTAAAATAATTAGAGTAATGTTAATAGGGATTGGTATATGCTTATAACCAAAATCTCTAAAAAATGTTTGCTCATCGTTATACAACGCTTAGCAAAATATTATACTGCGTCAGCGATGTAGCTAATTTGTTTTCAAGATAAGCAAAGCCACACATTCTATGTGATGGGTATGAGGAAACATATCTACCGGCTGAACTTTTTCAACAGTATATTTCTCACTGAGCAAAGCAATGTCCCTGGCCTGGGTGGCTGTATTGCAACTTACATAAACAATTTTGGGCGCAGCTATTTCCAATAGCTTTTTTACCAGTTTGTCATGCATGCCGGCACGTGGCGGATCTGTAATGATCACATCTGGGAAACCATGTGTTTCAAAAAACGCATCATTACAAATCTTGATAACATCCCCTGCAAAGAAATGCGCATGTGAAATGTTGTTAAGCTCTGCATTCTTTTTAGCATCCCTGATAGCATCATCAATTAATTCAACCCCGACAATTTTTGCTGCAGATTCGCTGCAATAAATTCCAATGCTTCCTGTGCCGCAATAAAGATCATACACTGTTTCTTTTCCTGTAAGCCCGGCAAAATCTTTAGTGATATCGTAAAGCTTTTCTGCCTGTTTCGTATTGGTTTGAAAAAATGATTTTGGGCTGATGAGGAAACTATAATTGCCCAGTTTTTCTGTGACGTAGCCGGGACCGGTATATACCTGCGGTTCCAGGTCGTAAATACTGTCATTCCATTTTGGATTAATGGTATACAATAATGTACTGATGCCCGGTACAACTTTCAACAGATGTTCCAACAGTTTTACACGATTGCTTTCGTCTTCGTGATTGATACACACATTCACCATCAGCTCTCCCAGTGTGGTATAGCGTATAATAATATTCCTCAGCCAGCCGGTATGATTTCTAATATCATAAAATTCCAGGTTGTTTTCCAGCATAAACTCCCTGGTAGAATTTCGGATGCTGTTGTTCACATCATCCAGCAGATGGCATTCATAAATATCTATGATTTTATCAAATATCCTTGGTGCATGATAACCAAGTGCACTTTGCCAGGGAATTGGTTCAGGAGGAGCTGAAATTTCTTCCACAGGTTCGGGTAGCTTTTCCAGGAACCTTTTATTACTGGCAGTAAACTCAAGTTTGTTGCGGTATTCCCGGGTTTTTTCTGAACCTTGTATTGGCAGAAAAATTACCTCATCTCCCAGCCGGCCGATCCTGCGAAGGTTTTGTTCTGCTTCCTGTTGTTTGTATTTTAATTGGGTTTCGTAGGGCAGCATTTGCCATTTGCATCCACCACAAACGCCAAAATGTTGGCAAAAAGGTTCGACCCTGTTTTCTGAGTAAGTAACTATTTCAGATACTCTGGCTTCTGCCCAGTCAGCCTTGTTTTTGGTAAGAAATACATTGACCACATCTCCCGGTACTGCACCACTGATGAAGATCACTTTTCCATCGACCCTTGCCAGTGCCTTACCTTCAGCTGCATAATCAGTTACCAGCAGGTTTTCTATAATTACTCTTTTCTTATTTCTTTTCACTTTTGCAAATGTATGGTAAGGAAACAGATGTTATTTAAGCTGTTTCCATCTTTAAAAAAATGCAAATGAGAAAAGTGAATAAAGTAGAGATAAAAAAAGCTGCCTCGTTTTGAGACAGCCTTTTAAAAAAAATAAGGTTTTGTTCTAAAAGCTATTGTACCACTACACTTGTAGTGTAGATATTTTTACCATCCGAGATCACCAGTTTATAATTACCTGCTGACAGGTGCTTAAGGTCGATAGGTTGATTGCTTTGAGTTCCGGAAGTTGTTATAGCAGAACGTAAAACTAATTTACCGGCTTCGTCATACATTTTCAAATCGTATTTTCCTGCCGCAATTTTGAGGCTTACATTCATCAGTTTTCCCTGTACAGGATTTGGTGATACAGAAAGTATTCCTGCAAGTTGTATGGCTTCTGCCCTGGCAATGTTGCTTAGTTTGCTGTCATTGTTTTGTTCACGGCTGCGTATGCGGTAGTAATTTATTTTAGCAGAAGCTTTGCTGTGCACGAAGCTATAGCTGGCAGAAAGCCCGCTGTTTCGTGCATCGCTATTACCTATTTTGCTGAAGTTGATCCCATCTTCACTGTTCTCCACTTCATAACCACGCAAAGCGCTTTCGTTTTCTGCCGTCCACTTTACGGTAACGGTTTTATTTGTATTCCGTACGGCTGTAATAGAAGTAAGGGTTACAGGAAGCACCACGGCTGGGGCAAATACAATCATGAACCTGTCATCTACTCTACTAGCTGCATCATTGGTTATGTCAAAATTATATTCAGTATTTCCGCTCAAACTTATTAGAGATTGAGTATTAGTAAATTTATCTACCAGGTAGCCAACCAACCCGCTGTTTTCAATGATATATGGATCAATATGAAAGCGATAATCAGCCGTACGAGTTCCGTTGATGCCCAACCTGATCGTATCTGTTGCTGATAGTTTTTGTCTTTTTTCCACTACCAAATTTTTGTTATTGCTTTTAATGAACAGGTTATCATAAGAATTCAGGAATTTGGTCACATCATCGTTATCAAATTCATTGCTAAATGCATCATCAAAGCTGGCAGATACACCATCAACCAATATATAAGTTCCCAAATTGTCTTTTTCGAAAAGACTAATATCTAATGTAGGGTACTCCGGGCCATTACCCAGGCTATCGCTATTTCTGCTCACTAAACTACTGGAAAGCCCTTTAGAAGATTCGTTGATAACAACCGAACCAGCCAGGGTGGGTGAGTTATTTTGAACAAAGAATGCTTCCCCGCTTTCTATTGTATTTCGGATTTTCCCTGCCGCAAGTCCATTCAATCTGTAATTTCCGCTAACAAGGCTATAATTCTCATATCCACCCACTCCATAAAGTCCCGATAAAATTGGGTTCCAAACCACAAAAGCTGTAGGAACATTAGTTCTCACCAGCCCGGAAAAGCTAATTTGTGAAGCATAAGGATTGCCAATAGACTGGTATTTGGTTGCCAAAACTGGGAAAGTCTGACTTCCTGTTCTGATTTTTCCACTCATACGCAGTGTAGTTGCTGACCCTGGTCCGGAGGGAGAATTTACTGCTCCCCTGTCGCCACGCACAAACACCATGTAGCCTTGTGTATTAGCTATCCTGGTACTTGTGGTATTTGAGAGTTCAATAAATGTATTGGAGGCATCAGTAAAATATTTCATAGAACCTCTCTGGGTGTAATAATCCAATTCAGCATTAGCACCGGTTGGGCCAGTGATTGCAGTTCCATATCCAGTTGAAGTAAGAGGACTGCTACTTTCTCTCCATGCGTTTGCCACGGTAGGAGTAGTAGCATCACTTGCATTTAGCTGTACTGGTGTAGATAAAAAGCGCCATGATTTTTGACCATATAAATACCTTTCTATTACAAAACGATAGGTGGTATTGTACACTATAGTAGGAATAGTAACACCAAGGTCAGTGATATGAGATGTGCGTGCTGCTGAAGAACGCATGATTATATTTCCGGTATTCAGTGTAGTAGTTGTAGATGGTTTTAATTCCAACTCATTTACTATTCCGATCGTAGAATCTATAGACAAACCTGCTGAGAATGTATTGTTATTTGTAAGGTTATAAAAGTTCATTGGTGTGGCTCCTGCGTCTGTATAATATCGTTGCGCCCTTACAGAAGAAACAAAAGTTACCCTACCACTGTTTCCATCAAATGTATGCCCTCCACTTGTGCGGTAAAGGTTTCCAGCCAGGTTGATGTCAGAAGATGTGCCTGTTTTTAATCCGGTTCCTGTCAGTGTTATGTGGCCATAGAGGTTTACATTATTAGAAGTCCCCGGTATTGTCTGCGCTGCTCCATTAAATATTACTGTACTGGTGGGGTCCATAGTATACGCCAGGTAATTGGCTGGGAAATTACTTCCGGTTGTGCCTCCTAGTGTCCCACCAATCCTCAAAGTTGAATTGGGTTGTAGAACTACACGGCTTTTAAAAACACCCGCTGTCACAAAATCTTTTGCATTCAATGTATAATTTGCGGGCATTATAAATGTAGACCCTGTAGAGACTACCAGCGCTCCATTATTATCATTTAGGAACGAGTTACTACCCGTGCCGGCCAAAGTCACCGTTTTAGGCGTGGTCTTTCCAATATAAAGAGAATCAAAACTAACAGCAAAGGGATAGGTTACTGCATCTACATTGTTTACCAAAACAGCAGAACCGGAAGTAGGATCCATGGTAAAAGAAGCAAACTTATGATTGACGAATGCCTTTGTATTAAAAGTAAGGCTGTCTCCTTTTAATATATACTTTATATATGTATTAGTGCCTGGTGCGCTACCTATGATACTCGTACCGGGATCACCATTGTAACCAATTACAGTATTACCATTTACTGTTATTGTATTAGCGCCTTTTGCTATAAATAAAGTACTATCTGTAGCAAAGGGGGCAGTTGCGCCCATGCGTACATCTCCCCTCATCAACATATTGTATCCCGGATGCAAAACAGTTCTGAAAACCTGGTTCCCTTTTGTTGACACATTTACAAACGTGAGGTTGATAAGGCAAATATCATTTGTAATATAAACTCCGATTGAATCGGTTACTGCATTATCTCCCGGGTAAGTGATATAAGCACTTTCGCAACAGGTAGGCACATGCCCCAGGCTCCAGTTCAATTTATTCCAGTTGATTACCCCGTTTTTTGGAGCAACAGCATAATTTACAGCAGTGAATTCGCATGGTGCATCTGCGGGCAACAAAGTAAATGATATAGTAGGTACAAAGTTACAGCCACTGTTTAGGTTGGCAATATTGCTGGCTACTACCATCCTGTAAACGTCTCCCGAGTTAGCAGGTTGTGTTGCTGTACCAGGAATGGTATAGCTTATCACAAACTCATATTGATTGATAAGTGGTTTATACACATTGATGGCATTACCGGAAGCTCCTGGAATATCAGAAAAAACGGTAGGGGTTGCACCAGGCGCTTTTTGCCATTTATAATATGTGTAGTTATTAAAATAAGATCTTACGGTATCGGTAATAGTAAGGGAGTTGCCTATAAATACTATGGGGTTTGTTGGGGCATAAATCATATCGGGATAACAGGTTCTCAGGCCAATATCATCGATAGCCCAGTCATTTCCTCCTCCACCGGGTGCGTTGTTTTTAAATGTTATTGTAAAGCTGGTTTGTGTAGGACTAGTTTTAAAAACAAATGAACGGCGAATCCATTTGTTCAATGTGTCCGAACCACTTTGAGTTCCACCCAAGCCCTGGTAAATCAATTCACCTGTACTATAATAGTTTATGCCATCTATCTGCATGGTCACATTTGGCCTTACACCCGAAGAGTCTCCCGGAGCAGTGGGAATATAACTTCCCCCACCTGAACCCCTTCCAACTGAATCGCAACCACAACGATAGCAAATATTTTTAAACCATGCAGAAACCTCATAATATGTATCTGTACATACTCCTGAGGCTGTGTATTCAAATACTTTATCTGTTCTATAAGCCGAGTTGATGGCTAAAAGGTACCCACAAGGGTTTGTTGCGCTTACCACTTTTGTTACGTCACAAGGTGGATTCCCTTTACTCAAGTCTGTGGCGCCGGTATGATCTCCTGTAATATCCCAATGGGAAAACACACGGGGATTTCCTGTACCCGAACCCTTAGCAAATGTTTGATCAATTGTGTTAAGGCCGCTGGTATTATTTGTAATGCCGTAATAGTAATCCTGGGGTGCACCCGTACTAAAATTCGAATAAATATAACTTGTGTTGAAAGAAGCGGGACCGGCATTTTGTAGAGCTGCAGTGGGCATGCTTCCCATTGGGAGTGTACCAAACGTTCCGTTATTTGCAGATCCTATAAGGTTTCCAGGAGATACTGCATCCGAACAGGCGTCCAGGGTAGGATATACAATTAGGCTGTCTCTTGGAAATGTTATCGTGAAATCTTGCCCGTTAATATTATATCGAAATGCCCCTCCACCAAAATTTATTTTCTTTTCATATTCACCCGTTACAGTTACCCTGTATGTAGCCATAATGATACAAGTTCCTCCAAATACAGAAGGTCTTGAATCAGACTCCAAAGTCCCCCCCCCTGTAAGTGAATTTGAAGTAGCGCCAGGTCCTATGTTGATTTGAATAGTAGTATCACCTACAGCAGGTTTAATTGCCCAGCCGGCATCATCGCCGGTTGCATCAGTAAAAGTATTAACAACTTTTCCTTCGTTGGTACGGGTGGAAATTTGATTTGTGTATCGTAATCCAGCATTCGCTTTAAGGGTATCAAAATACCTGATGTTTGTCACCTGAAGAGTTCTATCTCCACCGCGAACTACAAAAGTAGATCGGATCTCTAATATATCACCCGGGTTGATGGTTCCGCCTACTGTACCATCTGTAATATTTACATAAGACTTAGAATAATCTAAACTCAAATCACTGACACAAATAGTGAAATTCCAGTTCCCACTTGTTATTGGCGACCCGGTATTCGAATTTGTAGTAACTCTTATATAATAGGTGTCTCCTATGATTAGATTTGAAGGGTTTAAAGGGCTTGTGCTACAAAGTAGAGCAGTTCCACCGCAATCTGTAAATAATTGCAATCTAGGTGATGCAGAACTGAAGTTTGAACCTACTCCATTCAATTTTATCGTAGGTGTTTCTGAATTTGCTACAAACCTATACCACACATCAGCTGAAGAATTCGGGCCACAACTACTTATATTCGGTGAGGATTTTGTCGCATTAAGTAAAGTTCCACTTGTACTAGTACAACCCCCAGAACTAGTCAATAGAATAGCAGCTGAGCAAAGATCGTTTGCTGGCTGTGCCCAGGACTGAGGAGATAAGCAAAAAAATAAAAATAAGGCAATAGATACCTTTTTCAGGGTGGGTAATTTTGGATTCACGGGATTGGATTTTGTTGTTATTTTTTAAAAACGAAAATCATTACATTAAGGTTTTTAAGATATAAAACGTATTTATTTAATTTTTATTGTTCAACTCATCTTACACCTCAAAAAAAATTAATATGAAGTTTACAATATTCCTTCTGTTAATAAGTTATTACAAAAGTTGATACAATATTTAAATGTATTTTCAATTGAAAACTGTTGGTTATTATCTGTATCAAACTATAATACATTAATGTTCTATTTAAAAAAAAGTAAAAAATGTGCAAATTTCACTTTAAAAAGATTTTGCTTTTAGCAGTAATTTTTTGTATTTCCTCCCATTTGAAGAGCCAAATATTAAGTTCACGTATGAATGAAGTTTTTTCTCAGCAAATACTCTCTGGTGACAATATTTTACAGTATCCATGGGAAATCACCTATGGTCCCGATGATAGTTTGTGGGTAACCGAATCACGTGGGTACAAATTATATAAGATACATCCGGGAAATGGAGGTAAGAGAATAGTATTGGATATATCTACTGGGAGCACCTGGTTAGGCAATACAGGGAATGGAGACGATACCCTTAATGCTCAGAATATGACATCCTGGACAAGCTGGCCGCAAGGTGGTTTTGCAGGTATGGCTATCCACCCGGATTTTGGTAAAGGGATGAGTAAAGATTTTGTGTACGTTACCTATATATGGAAATACATGTCAGGAACTAGCCCGGCGGGTGTAATATATCGAAACAAACTTGTAAGATTCACTTATAATTTTACAAATGGCAGGCTGGAAACTCCAGCTGTACTGGACTGGAACCTACCAGGAAGCAGTGATCACAATTCACAAAGGCTCATTATTGCTCCTGTAGAAGGCACTCCTTTTTTATTTATGGGAAGCGGCGATATGGGAAGCGGCCAGTTTGGTAACAGGTACAGGCCAATTAATGCCCAGGATCCCAACTCCCGCGAAGGAAAAATATTAAGATATAACCTTGAGCCGGATGCTGATGTAAGCTATTATGATAAATGGATACCAAATGACAATCCATATGGCAGTCCTACAAATGCTGTATGGAACATTGGGATGAGAAATAACCAGGGGTTTGCTTATGATACGAGTACAAATACTTTATATGGAGCAGCACATGGTCCATTTAGCGATGATGAAATCAATATAATAGAGAGAAGAAGAAATTACGGACACCCACGTGTAATAGGTTATTCTTCCGATGGAAATTACAACGGAAACGCTGCCAGGGGATTCAGCAATAGCATAACTGCAGGAGCCCCATATACAAATTGTAACATTACGGGTTATACTCCTCCTCCTGCATATTCTTCGGGTAGCCCATATTGTGGAAATTCTTCTTTAGACCCTGTAGGAAATGAGGCGGCTAACGTCACTGCTATTAATGCTTCTGGTAACGGTGATTATCTCAACCCGATTTTTTCTGCTTATGCATCAACACCTGCATTGATTGCATCTACCTGGCAAAATAATCCGAGCAACTCTGGTTGGGAAAGTGAAGGCTGGTCAGGATTAGAATTATATAGCAATAATATGATTCCAGGTTGGAAACGATCTCTTGTAGCTGCAGGATTGAAGTGGGGCCGGATGATACGGCTTCCTCTCGATGCTACCGGAACGAAAACGCTTCCAAGTGGTATTGGAAGCACTACCGGAAATACAGGTGATACAATTACCTATTTTCAAAGTCCGAATCGGTATCGTGATTTGGCATTTGGGCCTAACGGTAAAGACATTTATGTAATAATGGATAACGGAGCAACTTCTGGCCCAAGTGGGAGTGCAAACGTAGTTACTGCCTGCAAAGGCTGTGTGATTAAGTATAGTTTTTTAGGATACAATAGCGATGCATCGGGTCTTAGTAAAATTCCAAAAAACATAGCAGTTAGTACCGGAAGTACGGGAACCTGTAACACGGCAAACCAAATTACAATTGATGCAACTAATAATAATTTATGGGTACCTATAACTGGTCTTGATGGAAATATTGTAGCTGAAATAAATGCCATGGGGCAAAACCT
Organism: Chitinophagales bacterium; assembly: GCA_038208485.1. Classification (GTDB taxonomy): domain Bacteria; phylum Bacteroidota; class Bacteroidia; order Chitinophagales; family Chitinophagaceae; genus Ferruginibacter. The sequence goes on along the minus strand of JBBQYS010000002.1, from coordinate 56,005 downwards.
TGGGGTAGTTTCTACCAGCTACTATCTAAATGAAGGAGCTGTAAGAACCAATTCTGGAATAAAATATCTCGACAGAAATATTACCATTACTCCTGCAAACAATAGTTTTGGAACACCTGTGAAAATAAGATTGTATTTAACGGGTACAGAATTTACTAACTACACGAATGCAGGCGGGGTTTCCAATATTACTTTTCTAAGAATTCATAAAAATGGAGATGCATGCGGATCAACCATTCAACAAAATACGACCGAACTTTCTGCTACAACTACCAACCTGGCAAATATCACACAAGGAACTTCCGGCTATGTTCTCCAAACCTCTGTTACAAGCTTTTCTTCTTTTTACTTTGCTGCCCGCAATACAGTTTTACCTGTACAGTTGATCAGCTTCACGGGTAAGTTAAACAGCGATCTATCAGGTCTTTTGCAATGGAAATCCGAAAACCAGGTAAACCTCTTAGCTTATGGTATAGAGCGTAGCGTAGATGGAACTAATTTTTACCAGATAGGGAGTGTAAATGCTACTTCATCAGCTAGTGGAAGTTTTGCCTATACTGATAGGGATGCCCAAAATCAAAATGCTCTAACAGTTTATTACAGGCTTAAACTTACGGACACAGATGGTTCATACAAATATTCAATTATTGTAACCATTAATCTACCAACTACCAAAGGTTTGATCTCTATAGCACCAAACCCTGTATCTGATAAACTTAAAGGAACTGTAATTTCTCCGATGACGGGAAATGTTACCATCAGTATATTTGACAATGCCGGAAGATTGGTTTCCCGTACCGGTGCTTTTTTAGTAAAAGGAACAAATAATATCCTGCAAAATACCAGCACCCTTAATAGTGGATTATATTACCTGACTATCTCAGGAAATGGTATTACGATTCAATCTAAATTCCAGAAATTTTAAGCTGGGTTTTTTATAACTGGTTTTTTAAATGGCTTGTATTTTTACAAGCCATTTTTTTGTCATTACCGGGAACCTTTCAATTTAGCTACGGTATTTTATTTAAATGCTGGTATTATCAATCCTGCTGCCTTTTGAAACTGCAAAACAAAAAATTTTGTGTCGTGTTGAATGGTGTTTTATGGTCCTCAGTTATGCAGCGTATTTTGTCTAAACCATTTTGAAGTTCTGATGTCAATTTTTCCTCATTGTATTGTTTTATCTGTAAGCCGCTACAGCTTTCTGGTCGGTTATCCGAAAAAGTTCCGATGGTCAAAAAACCAGAAATAGCTTTTCTTGCAATCTCCATATATTTTGTGACCTGGTCGTCAGTAGTAAGAAAATGAAATGTTGCCCTGTCGTGCCAGATGTCAAATGTAATGTCAGGGTGAAACTCTGTAATATCGCTCACAACCCAGGTGATTTTTTGCGCTCTTTCACCCAAACGAAATTTTGCTTTAGTGAGGACCTGTGCTGAAATATCAAGTACAGTTATATTTTAAAATCCTTCATCAAGCAAATAATCCACAAGTTTGCTGTGGCCACCGCCAATGTCTATTATTTTTGCAGTCTTAGGCAAGCCAAAAGAATGGATGAAGACTAGTGAAGTTGCTGATTTTTCCTGTGTCCAACTTACTTCTAGCGGTCCCTTTGTTTTATACACGCTCTCCCAATGGTTTATTGTTGTCTTCTGCATAATGCAAGGTCTTAAATATTTTTACAAGCATGTAAAATCAGCCTGGTAGCATAAATGGAAAATCTTTCCTATTTGAGATAGTCTGTTTTTAGACAAAAAAATCATTTTTTTTCGCTATTCACACCCCATGTGTACATCCACCATTTTTCTGTTAACAAGCCCTTTTTCTATTTTTTTTGTCGTCAGTAGTTTGAGGATAAATGCAGCAGTATCTGCCTGCTAAAATTATTAGTGGTAATTAACTACGATTTTTACGTCCTCCTCTCCACAGCCATAATGTCGGGAGCGGTGAAATTTCTTTCCACGGTATAATTAATCCACAGAAAAGGAAAAGTTTTTTTTGAATAGCTTCAAAGAGCCAAAACAAAAAATGAGTTTATATTTAATTAGATTCAGTCCAGTTCAGGTTTTAAACAAGCCAAATTTATTTTAAAAAATAATCGGCTTCACCGGAAAATTTTTGTGGATTTCCGGTGAATAACCGTGGATAAACTAAATAATTTAATTTTACAATAGTGGCAGAAAATTGTTTTCCCACATATTAACAGCCCTAGTAATAATAAGGGATTATATAAATAATAAGTATTAATACATATTATGGTAGATATTCACAAAGCACAAATGGAAAAAATAGTTTCGGAAAAAGGGTTCCTGGATATTGAGCTCGATCCGCAACTCGATCTGTTTGCCGAAATAGAAAAACTCAAAAAAGAAAAGAATGCAATTGTACTGGCCCACTATTACCAGGAGCCGGATATCCAGGACGTGGCAGATTACATTGGGGATAGTTTGGGTCTTTCGCAAAAAGCTGAAAGCACAGATGCGGATATCATTGTTTTTGCCGGTGTTCATTTCATGGCAGAAACTGCCAAGATATTAAACCCACACAAAAAAGTTTTGCTTCCTGATCTCAATGCCGGTTGTTCACTCAGTGATAGTGCACCTCCACCTTTGTTCAAAGCTTTCAAGGACAAGCATCCGGATAATATCGTCATTACCTACATCAACTGCAGCGCAGGAATGAAAGCATTGAGTGATATCATTTGCACCAGCAGCAATGCACAAAAAATTGTGGAGACCTTACCTCCTGATCAAAAAATAATTTTTGCTCCTGATAAAAATCTTGGTGCTTACATCAACAAACAAACAGGCCGCAACATGGTGTTGTGGAATGGCGCCTGTATGGTGCATGAGATATTCAGCCTCGAAAAAATAACCAAGTTAAAGATCCGTCATCCGCAAGCTAAAATGATTGCACACCCGGAATGTGAAGAAGCTGTTTTGCGGGTGGCAGATTTTATCGGCAGCACTACTGCCCTGCTCAAGTTTACAGAAAATGATCCTTCGCATCAGTTCATTGTAGCTACTGAAAGCGGTATTCTTCACCAGATGCAGAAGACCAGTCCACAGAAATCTTTTATTCCTGCACCTCCAACAAATACCTGTGCCTGCAATGATTGCCCGTACATGAAACTGAATACTTTGGAGAAACTTTATCTCTGTATGAAATACGAAACTCCTGAAATCACCATGAGTGATGAACTGATCATTGCGGCAAAAAAACCAATTCAAAGAATGTTAGAAATCAGTGCGGAATATGGACTTTAATATTCTATCTTTGGCAACCAAAAATAATTTTTTACACACATGGCAATACCAACCGTAGACCTGGCAGATTTTCTTAGCGGCGATGCTGAGCGCAAAAATAATTTTGTGCAGTCCATAGGACAGGCGTATGAAACAGTGGGTTTTGTTGGTGTAAAAAATCATGGACTAAGCGACGAGCTGATTGAATCTTTGTACGAAGAAGTACAACAATTTTTTTCTCTTCCTCTTTCCCAAAAGAAAAAATATGAAGACCCGGAACTGGCAGGGCAGCGGGGATATACAAGCTTTGGTACCGAACATGCCAAGGGCAGCGAAGCACCAGATCTGAAAGAATTTTATCAATACGGACAAATACCAAGAGACAATTACAAAGAAGAAGAATATCCCCCAAATGTTTCTGTTGATGAAGTAAATGGTTTTAATCAAACTTTTGAAACTGCTTACCGAAATTTTGAAAAAAGTGGTACTGCTATCTTGCAAGCTATTGCCATTTACCTGGGCCTCGATGAACATTATTTTGACAGCTATGTGCACAATGGAAATTCTATTTTAAGGGCCATACACTACCCGCCAATAACGGAAGAGCCAAAGAGCGCTATACGTGCAGAACAGCATGAAGATATCAACCTGATCACATTGCTCATTGGTGCTTCTGCCGACGGTCTTGAAATTCAAACTAAACAAGGAGAATGGGTTGCTGTAACCTCTTTACCAGAACAGATTGTGGTAAACGTTGGTGACATGCTGCAACGCCTTACCAACAATAAACTTCGCAGTACAACCCACCGTGTGGTAAATCCAAAAAGAGAATTCTGGCATACCAGCCGTTTTTCGATTCCATTCTTTCTTCATCCACAAAGCAGTATGAGCCTGGAATGTCTTCCTTCAACAATTGATGATTCTCATCCAAAAGTTTATGAGGATGCGACTGCGGGTGAATACCTTGATGAAAGATTGAGAGAGATTGGGTTAAAAAAATAACCAGTTATCCTTTTTATTTTCCACAGCTCCATTCCCATTATCTTATTGCAGATAAATGTATAATTTAGTGCGTAAATCATTCTTTGGTATTACTACGCCACATACCTTTTCTCAAAGCTGTTCTTTTGTACAGTGTCACGGCTTTTGGCGGACCACAGGGGCATCTTGGTATGATGATGAAAACCTTTGTAAATAAACGAAGGGATGTCACAGAAGAAGAACTTGTGGAATACAATTCGTTTTGCCAATTACTTCCCGGAGCTTCCAGTACACAAACACTTACACTCATTGGGTATAAACGTGGAGGTGTAATTCTTGCTACAATGACCCTGATCATTTGGATTTTACCAGCTGCTATTTTAATGGGTGCTTTTTCTTTTTTGCTTACCTCCTTCACTGATACAAAACTTACTTCCGGGTTATTCAAATTTATAGAACCAATGGCCATCGGATTTTTACTGTATGCCGCTGTAAAATATTTTAGGGTATCGGTCAACAGTCCTATTACTTACATCATCATGTTTGTATCTATGATTGTAAGCTTTATTTTTTTCCGTACGCCCTGGGTTTTCCCCATCCTGATTGTAGTCGGAAGTATAGCCACAAATTTCAGTAAGAAACGTATACCAGACTATGAGAAGAAAAACCGGAAACCTGTAAAATGGAGAAACATCTGGTGGTTTGTTATAGTTTTTGTTATCGCTGGTATCCTGAGTGAAACAGCCAGGAAACAGGAATGGCAACATAGAAAAGCCTACAATTTATTTGAGAATTTTTATCGCTTTGGCAGTATCGTTTTTGGTGGTGGAGATGTTCTTCTTCCATTAATGTTAGATCAATATGTTGAAAGGCCCTCTTTACAGGTGCAACAAGTAAGTAATCCTAATGCTATTAAAATAGATAGAGGACAATTATTAACCGGTTTTGGTATGGTAAGGGCTATACCTGGACCTGTTTTCTCGGTTAGTACCTTTATTGGTGGAATGGCTCTAAAAGATGAAGGAAAGGTGATGCAGTTCCTCGGTTGTGTTATCGGTACTATTGCGCTTTTTTTGCCCAGTGCATTACTGGTATTATTCTTCTTTCCAGTCTGGCAATATTTAAAAAAATATGTTGTTGTTTATCGTGCGCTGGAAGGGATAAATGCAGTTGTTGTAGGGCTAATGTGGGCAGCATTTTTTTTCCTGCTAAAAACCATACCTCATAATCAGTTTAGTCTGGTCATGATCATTAGTCTTTGTGTAATTGCTTTGACTTTTCTTACTTTGAACTATACAAGAATACCCGCCCCGGTTATTGTTCTTTTTTGCCTGATCCTTGGCTGGATAATTTGAACTTATTTTATCTTGTAATAATTATTTTCATCAATATATTCCTTCACTGATGAGGGTACCAGGAATTGTATATTTTTTTGCTGTAGGATCAACTCTCTAATGAATGTACTGCTTATGTCTAATAATGGGGCTTGTAGTATTTCTATTCTATTATTATTTTCATTTACTTCAAAACCCGGTCTCTGGTAGATAATAATTGAATAATTTTTCAATATCTGTTCATAGTTTTTCCACCTGTGAATATTGCTAAAACTATCACTTCCCATTGTGACTGAGAATTCATGTTGCGGATATTTCTGGGAAAGGTAAGTAAGCGTATCTATGGTATAAGATGGACGAGGTAGTGTAAATTCCTGGTTGTTGGCTATAATATTTGGATGATCTTTTAAAGCCAGTTGTACCAGGTGGTACCGGTCATTTTCATTTAATAAAGAATTACTATTTTTTAATGGATTTTGGGGTGTTACCATCATCCATACTTTATCAGCACCTGAAAAATTAAGCACATGTTGAGCAATGATCAGGTGTCCATTATGCACAGGATTAAAGGAGCCAAAATACAAACCAATCTTCATATATATTATATATAATTCTAATATATTATTCTTCTACTAAAATATGCTCGGCCTCATCTAATCTGAGACTTAATTTATATCCTGAAACAACTATAGAAATAGGGTCTTTAAATGGTGCAATCTTCTCTATAAAGATCTCTTCGCCAGGTACACAGCCCATTTCCATTAATTTCAAAAAAATATCATCATTTAAAAACGAACGAATGATTACCTTTTTACCAATTTCAATTTCTGATAACTTCTTATACATACTCCATTGCTTAATTAGTATTGGTAAAATTAAAAGAATCTGTCACATTTGTATTCCGAAATCAGAAACAAATGGCCATAAGTTTTTCTGGGATTTCCTCCCTTGAGTTATCAAATAGAAATAAACTAAAATCTTTTCTAAAAGAAATGATCATCACTGAGAAATACGTTCTTGGTGATTTGAATTTTTTGTTTTGTTCTTCTGATGAAATCCTTTATGCGAATAAACAGTATTTAGCTCACAACTACCTGACTGACATTATTACTTTTGACCTTAGTGATAATGATAGTATTATTGATGGTGATATCCTTATTTGTACGGATGTTGTACGATCCAATAGTGCCCATTATAAAACTTCTTTTGACCAAGAACTTCATCGGGTAATATTTCATGGTGTTTTACACCTATGCGGCTATGGCGATAAAGCTTCAAAAGAAATTGAATTAATGCGTTCAAAAGAAGATTTTTATTTAGCTCAATACTTTCCTGAATAATGTTCCACGTGGAACAACACTAGAGATTGCTTCCCTATTCAATTTGAAACACTAACGTTTTAGTAACAGATTGCCATTCATCTTTAGTCGTTGAACCCATTCCAATAAATTTTTCCAATTTGACATTTTGTTTTTTAACCTTGAAGGAGACAATTACTATCAACTTCAATCATAAAACCAATCATAAAACCACCTTTACTCCAGAATCAATATCAGCACCTTAATGTTCCACGTGGAATAGCAATCACTTTCTCCTAATTTGGGTCTCATGTTTCACGTGGAACATTAGTGTGTATTTTTACATCTATGTTTAAAGAGTATGATGTAATTGTAGTGGGAGCAGGCCATGCAGGTTGTGAAGCTGCTGCTTCTGCTGCCAATATGGGAAGTAAGGTCTTATTGATCACCATGAATATGCAAACAATTGCGCAAATGAGCTGCAATCCAGCCATGGGAGGCATAGCAAAAGGGCAAATAGTAAGAGAAATAGATGCTATAGGTGGATATAGTGGAATAGTAACGGATAAGTCTATGGTGCAGTTTAGAATGCTGAATAGAAGTAAGGGGCCAGCAATGTGGAGTCCCAGGGCACAAAGTGATAGAATGCTATTTGCTATTACCTGGAGAGAAATGCTTGAACAAACAGAAAATGTAGATTTCTACCAGGATATGGTAAGCAGTCTTGTAATTGAAGATGGGAAAGTTAAAGGGGTGATTACTGGATTGGGAAATGTGATTCATTCAAAATCAGTCGTTTTGACCAATGGAACTTTCCTTAATGGTGTAATACATATAGGAGAAAAGAGTTTTGGAGGAGGAAGGGTGGCAGAAAAAGCAGCTACGGGAATTACTGAGCAATTGGTAGAATTAGGATTTGAAAGCGCAAGGTTGAAAACAGGTACACCTCCAAGGTTAGATGGAAGAAGTCTTGACTACAGTAAAATGGAAGCTCAGGATGGAGATGAAGAGATAGTCGGATTTAGCTTTCTTGATGTAGAAAAGATAAAGCCAGCCGCTCAAAAGAGTTGCTGGATTACTTATACTAATTCTGCAGTACATGAACTTTTAAGAACAGGATTTGAACAAAGTCCAATGTACCAGGGAAGAATTAAGGGCTCGGGGCCAAGATATTGTCCAAGTATAGAAGATAAGATTAGCAGGTTTGCAGATAGAGAGAGACACCAATTGTTTGTAGAGCCAGAGGGTTTTAACACTGTAGAGATATATGTAAACGGATTTTCGACCAGTCTTTCTGAAGAGACTCAGATTAAGGCATTGAGGTTGGTCCCAGGTTTTGAAAATTGTAAACTGTTTCGACCGGGATATGCAATTGAATACGATTTCTTTCCCCCTACTCAATTGACGGCTACATTAGAGACAAAGAAAATACAGAACCTGTTCTTTGCTGGTCAGATCAATGGAACTACAGGATATGAAGAAGCTGCCTGCCAGGGACTAATGGCAGGAATAAACGCCCATTTAAAAATAAATAATGAAGATCCGTTTATTTTAAGCAGAAGCGAAGCATACATTGGGGTTCTTATAGATGACCTGATTAATAAAGGAACAGATGAGCCGTATCGCATGTTTACAAGCAGGGCAGAATATAGAACTCTACTCAGACAGGATAACGCTGATATCCGTTTAACCGAAAAAGGATATCGCCTTGGATTAGCTTCCCAAGAGCGCATGAGCAAACTCAGAATAAAGCTGGAGGAGGTTGAAAAGATCAAAGTTATACTTACAAACACGTCTATTGGTTTAGCAGAAGCAAATGATTGGCTGAGCAATTTAGATTCAGCACCGCTAATTGAAAAGCAAAAGGCCGCTCAGCTTCTACTTCGTCCCGGAATAACTATTCCGGACATGGTTGTAAACCTCCCTTCTCTAAAGGAACTTAGAGGATTTTCTAAACAAGCCATTGAACAGGCAGAGATTCAATTAAAATACAATTCATACATAGAAAAAGAAAAAAGCCTGGTAGAAAAGATGAAATCATTGGAAGAACTTATAATTCCCAAGGATTTCAATTACCAAAAGCTTTCTTCACTCAGTAATGAAGCCAGGCAGAAGTTTGACCGTATCCAACCCAGAACCTTGGGCCAGGCAAGCAGAATTTCGGGTGTTAATCCAAGCGATGTACAGATTTTAATGGTGTATATGGGAAGATAAACATACTATATAATAATATAATATGTTTATTGGTCTTGCTTTGTTTTGTCTTTCAGGTAAGTAACTACCATTCTAAGGTCGTTGAAACTTACAGCCTCACCTAGTCTGTCTTTTGCACTTACAAAACCACCTTCGAGGCCAAATTTCTCGAAATCTGTTTTCACGAGTTCTATTTTTTTCGGGTCAATTAAGTCCTCAAGCTTCATTTCACCTAATTGAACATATTTAAACAAGTGACCTTCTATAGTAGATGCAGCAAAACTTCTTTCTAAGGCAATTTCATCGATAGATCTTCCTTCCTGGAAAAGCTGGTAACTGATAACATGAGTTGGCGTTTTGACTTTTGTTGCCCTTTTCACAGTTTCTTGCTTAGATTTCCCAATTGCTTTCATATTTGTCTCCAAACCCGTTCTCTCGCAGTAATCACTCACCATTTCCAGTATCTCATCGCCATACTTGGCTACTTTTCCGCCACCAAAGCCTTTTATCTTCAAAAGGTCTTTTTTATTTAGAGGCCTGAATTCGCTGATCTCCTTTAATGTAGTCTGGTTGCAAACCATATAGATAGGCAGACCGGTATCCTGAACTTCATGGTCTCTCCAACGGAACAAAGTATCCAATAACTCATTTTCTTCCAAGGAATTCCCTTGCCTGTTTTTGGCTGAAGCGTATATGTTTAAGGAAGTTTTTGGCGTAGCATATTGTATCTTATGGTGGAGAAATGAACTTAACCCAAAGCCCGATTTACAATATTCTAATTGGTAAATAAGCTGGTGAACAATCAAATACAGCTCAACAAGCGCTTCATTTATTGGCGTGGCTGTTTCACGAAGCTCAGTAGAGATTTGATTCTGCTCTATCATTTTATTAACCTCTAGCCAATTTGGAAGAAACCATACTGCAGCATCCTTAATCCTTTGCTGAGTGACTGTATTTTGTTCGATCAAAGGATTCTCTTTTAATAAGAGACAGATGGAGTTATAAAATTTCTTTCCAACTCCCTGTAGTTTACTTATTGCAGGCGAAAGATCCCGGATAAAGTCTGCAGCTGCTGGGTTGAGCTTAGGTAAATGAAAATTTATTAATGCGACCAGGTTTTGTAAAGATTGTACAGTTGGTACAGCCACAAATACCTGTTCTATGATTTGTTGGGTAAATAATTGTCTTGCACCTTCAAATCGCTCTGCAAGGGAACCTTTATGTTTTAAGTTCTGCTGACCTTTCACTATCAGGTCATTGCTTTTTATGGCTGTTGATGGAATTTTTGTCAACAATTTAATTCCCTCCAGGCTCGTGCATCTGCTTAGCGCTACATATACCTGTCCGCTGCTGAACGAAGAACTCGCATCTATCATCAAGTGGTCAAATGTGAGGCCCTGACTTTTGTGTATGGTGATAGCCCAGGCAAGCCTAAGCGGGTATTGTATAAAATTACCCAGGTTTTCCTGTTCCAGTTTGCCATCTTCCCTATTCAGTTTATACCTGCTGTTTTCCCAGGTTTCTTTGGCTACTGTTATATCTGTTCCATTACAGGTTACTATAATGGTCGTATCATTTAGTGATTTCACTGTTCCTATCTTCCCATTAAAATACCTTTTTTGAACTACGTCATTCTTTAGGAACATGACCTGCGAACCCGCTTTTAATTCCAGCTCTTTTTCAGCAGGAAATGCAGATTCGGGGAAATCGCCATCTATTTCTGCTTTATATATAAAACTAACGTCCGTTAGTTTATTCAGCTCAACCTGGTTAATGAGGTCTGCTTGCTTATTATGAGAAGTCAGCGTGATATAACCCTCATTTATGCCAGGTATGAATGATGGATCAAAACGCATGTTCAAATCCTCGAGATCGTCTTGATCCATCTGGTTGTTCCTGACTTTGTTTAGGAGCCGGATAAAAACATCCTCTTTTTGTCTGTAGATCTTGTCAAGTTCTATAAGCAACGGTATTTGTTCTTTTACCGCAAGGCTATCAAAGAAGAAAGGTGTGCTGTAATAATCCTGTAAAATACTCCACTCATGATGTTGTGCAACTGGTGGCAGCTGATGCAGGTCGCCAATACATAATAATTGTACTCCACCAAATGGTTCAGCATGATTTCGCCTTACACTACGCAGAATCGTATCAATCTCATCCATCACGTCTGCCCTTACCATACTTATCTCATCTATTACCAGGATTTCCATTTTGCGAAGCAGGTCCTGTTTCTGTTTGTTATACCTCAGCTTAGCCAACAATTCATTTTTTCCGTTTTGACTCGGAATAAAAGGATGAAAAGGCAGGTGAAACAAACTATGTAGCGTTACACCGCCGGCATTTATGGCTGCGACACCCGTAGGAGCAGCTATGATCATGTTCTTGGCGCAATTATTTTGCAGGTATTTTAGAAAAGTCGTTTTACCTGTACCCGCTTTACCAGTCAGAAAAATATTTTCATTTGTTTCTGTAACAAATTTAAAGGCAAGGTCAAACATTTCATTTCTCTCTATCGCCATCATTTCACTCATAGTATGCTAGTTTTTTCGCTAAAGTCAAAGCTATTTACAATTATCATTAAGCTTTACAATAAAGGTAAGTTCATATTATTTTCCGAACCGGTAATTGAACAAGAAAAGAAAAAACCGCCATAGTTTTGGAACGGTTTTTTCGTAGTGTTGTGTCAGGCTACAGATTTTGCACCAAGCATCAATAACTCGCTTGCTTGTATCTCGGTTATGTATTTTTTGTTCCCTTCCTTGTCTGTATAGTTTCTGTTCATCAATTTTCCTTCAAGAGCTATCTCACTTCCCTTAGTCAGGTATTTTTCTGCAATGTCAGCCAGTGAACCCCAGGCAATGATATTGTGCCATTGCGTTTCTTTTACTTTTTCGCCTGAGGCGTTTTTGTACACTTCATTTGTGGCTACAGAAAACCTCACCAGCTTTTTTCCATTTTCTGTTGTCCTTACTTCTGGTGCGCTGCCCAGGTTACCAATCAATTGAACTTTGTTTTTTAATGCGTACATGATTTTCGTTTTGTGGCTGATTCGTGTTTAAGAATTTCGCCGATTAATATATTTTTAAAGGTGGTTTTTTAAGCAACGGCTTTTTTTTAATTAGTAGAATTCCGGAAATTGCAAAGTATATCTCCTCCAATTTCCGGAGACTTCATCAGGCTACAGATTTTGCACCCAGCATCAATAACTCACTGGCTTGTATCTCGGTAATGTATTTTTTGTTCCCTTCCTTGTCTGTATAGTTTCTGTTCATCAATTTTCCTTCGAGGGCTATCTCACTTCCCTTGGTCAGGTATTTTTCTGCAATGTCTGCCAGTGAACCCCAGGCAATGATATTATGCCATTGGGTCTCTTTTACTTTTTCACCTGAGGCGTTTTTGTACACTTCATTTGTGGCTACAGAAAACCTAACAAGTTTTTTTCCATTTTCTGTTGTCCTTACTTCTGGTGCGCTGCCCAGGTTACCAATCAATTGAACTTTGTTTTTTAATGCGTACATAATTTTCGTTTTGTGGCTGATTCGTGTTTTAAGAATTTCGCCGGTTAAGATTTCTTTATTTCAGTCATCAGCCGTTTCAACCGATTGACAATGCAAAGATGGCCCTGCCGAAAAGCGGTACTCGTATCTTATTCGTTTATAGTTGTATATATCCGTTTGTAAACGGTTGTACATTGATAAATAGTTGTATATTGTCGTCTGTAAACCTTAACCAGCTTATGTCTACGCTTATTACCCCAACACTTTGCCTCAGTTGCAGCAAACCTGTAAAAGGCAGATCCGACAAAAAATTCTGTGATGATTATTGCAGGAATAATTACAACAATAGCCTGAAAGCCTCTACCACTAACATGGTAAGGAACATAAATAATGCTTTGGGAAAGAACAGGAGAATACTGGAATCAGTAATTCCTTCCGGAGAAGAAATGGGCAAAATAAACCATGAAAAACTTTTGCAAAAAGGATTTATGTTTAAGTATGGTACACACAGCTACACCAACAAAAAAGGACAGGTATATTATTTCTGTTACGATCATGGATACCTGCCATTGGAGAATGATTGGTATTTAGTGGTGAGGAGAAAGGAGGAATAAATTTTAAACAACAATAAAAATTTTATGGATCAGGCATTAATTTTCATACTTATACTTTTAGTCCTTGTCACGTTATCTATTGCTACCAATAAAAACCCGGAGATAGATAAAGACGGAAAGTATGTCTTGCTTATGCACCGATTTTATTTAATTACAGGAGTAGTTTCATTTCTACTTGGAGTAACGATAGCCTCGATCTGCTTTTTTGCAGATGGTATGGATGCAGCTGCTTATATAATAATCGCAATAATGTTTGGATTTTTCGGAGTGTTTGGAATTTATTATATTAATGAATATCGTTTTCATAAAGTAGTATTCGATGAAAATAAAATACAAGTCTTCAAAGCATATAGCAAAGAAATTACGGTGAACTGGAATGAAATTGAAAGTGGAAAGTTTAACTCAATGAGCTGGATGTTGGTTTTAAAAAACAAGAATGGTACAAAAATAAAAATTCATCTTTTCATGATTGGATTTCCAAAATTCGTAGAAATTCTTTCTGAAAAAACTGACTTAACAGAAAAAATTTTAAAAATACCTAATGTAAAATCCTTTACTAATTAAGGTGAAAAGAGGATGACTCAAAACAAAACTCTGCTTTCAGAAAATCGGATTAATGGCTACATGTCTCCATCAGGGATACTAATAAAAAGAGGCTGCCTCAGAATTTTGAGACAGCCTTTTCTTACTTTTTACTTTTTACTTTGCCCTCCTACGCCTCTTGTGGCGAAAAAGCACCAGTTGTTGCATGCCTTCCTTCGGCGATTTCTTCTATCATTTTATCATTAAATGCATCCAGGTCTTCCGGGCTTCGGCTTGTCACCAGGCCATTATCACAGACTACTTCTCTATCATACCAGGTTGCGCCTGCATTTTGGATATCAGTTTTCACTGATGGGTAAGAAGTCATCTCCCTACCACTAATCATTCCTGTTTCTATCAATAGTTGCGGACCATGGCAGATTGAAGCCAGCGGCTTTCCTGTCTCCAGGAAATGTTGGGCAAATGCTACATAATCTTTATCAGCCCGCATTTTATCCGGGTTTATTACACCACCTGGTATCATCAGCGCATTGTAATCTTCCGGAGAAGTGTTATTCAGGTCGGCATCCACATCCAGTTCTATACTCCAGTGATCCGTATCCCAGGCTTTTACTTTCTTTTGCTTTGAAACTATATGTACAGTTGCGCCAGCATCTTCAAGTGCTTTTTTAGGGCTGGTTAGTTCTATTTCTTCAAATCCATTCTCAGTAAGAATGGCTACTTTTTTATCTTTTAACGAAGTCATTTTATCAATTTTTTTAAATGGTGAAACAATACCATTTCAAATACAAACACTATTCCGAAAATGAAATTGACGTACTTACAATTGATAAATACCTGCAGCAGCCCTGAAAGTGTTGCAATGCGCTTCTGTTATAATCTTGATATCTTCGCTGTAACCCCCGCCCATACTTACCTGGCAGGGAATCCCCCGTTCTTTAAGTTTTGTAAACACCATTTCATCCCTGAGCCTGCACCCATCAATGGTAAGCGCCAGCTTACCATAACGATCTGTAGAAAGAACATCCACACCGGCCAGGAAAAATACAATGCCGGGATTTACTTTATCCAATAAAAAATCAATTTTTTCTGCTAAAATTTCTAAGTAGGCAGCATCCCCGGTTCCATCCGGCAATCCAATATCCAGGTCGCTCTTTTCTTTTCTGAAAGGATAATTTGTTGCACCATGCATACTGAATGTAAAAACACGGGGCTCATGCTCAAAGAGTTTTGCTGTGCCATTTCCCTGGTGGACATCCAGGTCCACAATCAGAATTTTATCTGCACAACCTTGTTCTAAGAAATAATTAGCCGCTATGGCCTGGTCATTCAGCATACAAAAACCTTCTCCCCTGTCAGCAAAAGCATGGTGCGTACCCCCGGCAATATTCATAGCCACGCCGGTGTGCCAGGCAAACAGCATTCCGTCAATTGTACCCTGCGCTATCATCAGTTCTCTTTTTGTCAGCGCTTCAGATTGCGGAAAACCAATCACCCTTTGCTCTCTTGCACTTAGCGTTTGGTCCTTCAGTTTTTCCAGGTAGGTCGCTTCATGCGTGAGTAATACAATGCCATCCGGGCAAAGAGAGGGAGAAAAAATATCAGCTTCGGTGATGGTTCCTTCATGCAAAAGCTGTCCGGGAATGAGGTCGTATTTCAGCATTGGAAAACGGTGCCCTTCCGGCAAAGGCTGCACATAAGCAGGATCAAAAGCAATAGGAAAACGAGGAATAGTAGTAAAGCCTTTTTTCGTAGAATCCATATGAAATGGGTAACAGGAAAATATAGAATTTGTTTTTTATGGGCTATAAGCCATTTTTCTTTCTTCAGCTTCTGCAGGGGCTATCCGCTGTAGTCCTCCGCTTCGCTCCGGCCTGCCGCTGCTATCCCCCATCCTTTCGGCCGCAAATCTTTATTCAGCCTTTACCGCACAATCTATCTTCAATTTTAGTAGAATATTATGAGGAGATTATTTACTTAATACTTTTTTTAAGCGACTAATATCATCAGTTTCCGCAGCAGTAAGTTCTTCTCCTTTCTCCCATTTACTTTTCAGAAAAATAATTCTTTTGTGTTCCGGATATTTTTCCAGGATCTCATTCATTTCTTCCAGCGGCTTTTCATCCCTTGGCTTTTCTTCTATTTTTTCGGGGCCTGCAGTTCTTTGTACCTGTGCCTTCTTTTTAATAATTGCTTCCAGGGTAGCTAGTTTTCCCGGAGGGACATCTGTAAATTTTGTTGCCTTGCCCAAAAGACCCTCCAACTGTTTTTTACTAAGGCCGCCACGTTCCTGGTACTGCTGCCATAAGCTATTGCAAAACTCATCATCCGGCTTTGCCGCTATTACAGCTTTTAATAAGTCTGCTACTACATCTATTTCTGAGTTAAAACCTGCCATCAGCTTATTATTTATTGTAGATTGTTTATTTGATTATTATCTACTAAGGTATTTCTTCTTTTCTATTTATCCGCTTTAATCCTTTCTGTTCATTTGTATTTAGGAAGTGGAGCATTAACACAACTATCACTTATTGTATTTAAACAAAGCAAGCCCTTCAGCATCTATTATATTGTACACACACTTTGTAAAACTAAAAACAAAAGTCATGAAAAAATTTATACTCCCAATAGTTGCCGCAATGTTCTTAATAGCCTGCAACACGAAAAAAGACGATACGACAACAACACGTGCAATAGTAATGACAGATACTGTAAATCTGCAACAATCAAACGCCAGCACAGACGTAGCAGCTCCGGCTCCTGAAGCAGTAGCTCCACAAAGACCACAGGTAGTTTATGTAGACAGATATGTACAAGCTCCTGCTCCAAGAAGGGTTAAAAAAGCAGCACCAGTTGTACAGCAAGAAGAAACAGCAGCACCAGTAGCACCAGCACCAGTTAGCACTGGCACAGACGTAGCAGCAAATGAGCCGGTAGCCATACCAGAAGCACCGGTAGAAAAGAAAAAGACAGGAATTAGCGATGCCGCAAAAGGAGCAGCCATAGGTGGTATAGGTGGCGCCATAGCAGGAGCCGTAATTGGTAAGAATGCAAAAGGTGCAGTAATAGGTGGCGTTGTAGGCGCAGCAGGCGGATATATTCTTGGACGTTCTAAGGATAAAAAAAGTGGAAGAATAGAATTACAATAAAATGAAAATGAAAAGACCGCTCATAAAAGTTACAATATCCAACCCTTAAAACCTAAAGATTGATCATACCCAACCGGCAGCGAAAGTTGCCGGTTTTTTTGCGATTTGCTTTTGGTAGTCTGCCCGAGTTTTTGGGTTGTCAGGTTTAGCTTCCGCTAAAGCGAGACGAGTGGTCGAAACCGGGTGAAGAAGAAAAGGGACCGCCTTCGACAAGCTCAGGCTGACAGTTCGATTTTTTGTTCATTGATATTAAAAAAGCAATATTGATATACTTTTTTTAAAAATTGTAAGTGTGTCAGGTTGAGCTTGTTGAAACCGGGTGAAGAAGAAAAGGGACCGCCTTCGACAGGCTCAGGCTGACAGTTAAAATTTTGATTCATTCCTTTTTTGAAGAATATTTAAAATTTTTAGGGTGCTTTCCACAAGCTCATTGTGTTGTCAAAAAGAAGAAATATATTTATCAACGCTAAAATATTTTACTTTGAAATCATACTATGTCTACATCCTTTTGTGTTCTGATAACTCATATTATACGGGTATCACTAATAATTTAGAATCAAGAATTTTACAACACAACTCTGCTTATGACAGGAAATGTTACACCGCTAAAAGGCTACCAGTTCAACTGGTTTATAGTCAACAACTACACGAGGTAATGCAAGCTATCTCACTTGAAAAGCAAATTAAAGGTTGGTCTAGAAAGAAAAAAGAGGCATTAATAAATTCGGATTGGGAACAGCTAAAGCAACATTCGAAAAACTATACCCAGTTTCCAAAGGAAGGTGATGAAAAGAAATAATTTCAAATTGAATGACCGCCTTCGACAAGCTCAGGCTGACAGTTCAATTTTTTTGTTCATTGATATTAAAAAAGCAATATTGGAATTTATTCTTTAAAATTTTTAGGGTTGTCAGGTTGAGCTTGTCGAAACCGGGTAAGTGAAATAAAATGGACCGCCTTCGACAAGCTCAGGCTGACAGCTTGATTGATTGACTCTTCCATTTTTGGGATGAAGTTCAATTGTTCGTCGAAACTAGTTTAAGGAAAAAAGACCGCCTTCGATATTTATCTCGCTTTAGCGGAGGCTCAGGATGACAGTTCGATTTTGTCCAAACCATCTAAACCATACATTTATTAATTGATCAGGGTTGTTAGGCTGACAGAAACAAACCACGCCAAGAAATCATATACAAAAAACGTAGAAAAAAACCTGGGTCTAAAATTTGCTCTGTATAAAACATATTATCTTTAAGCCAAACGATAATAAACATTTAATTATTTTCGATCTTCTTAAAAAGCCATTTATTCACAAAGAAACATTCTTTTCAAAACAGAATATTTTACTGCAAATTCCAAACAAAACAACATGAAAAAATTAATCTTAGCGCTTGTACTTTTTGCCTCGGTGCTACAAACCCGTGCTGATGAAGGCATGTGGCTGCCAATGATCCTTGGGCAGCAAGTCTACAACGACATGGTGAAAAAAGGACTTAAATTGAGTAAGGAACAACTTTACTCCGTAAACAATGCATCTATCAAAGATGCCATCATCATTTTTGCAGGTGGTTGCACGGGCGAGATCGTAAGCTCTCAGGGTCTTATTTTTACCAACCACCATTGTGGATATGGTGCTATAGCAAGCGCAAGTTCTATTCAGAACAATTACCTGCGGGATGGTTTTTATGCCTTCAATAAAGACCAGGAAATAAAAAGTGACCTTACTGTACAGTTCCTGGAAAAGATTGTAGACGTAACTGATGAAGTAGAAGCAGCCGTAAAAGGATTGAACTACGAAGACAGAACAAAAAAATTAAGTGACGTCTACAAAACCATTACCGATCGTGTGATGAATAAAGACAAAGCTGTTGCAGGAAGAATTTACAGCATGTTTAAAGGAAACCAATATATCATGTATGTATACAAAACATACAGGGACATCAGGCTGGTGGGCGCTCCGCCGGAAAGTATAGGCAAGTTTGGTGGCGATACTGACAACTGGGAGTGGCCACGTCATACCGGGGATTTTTCTGTATTCCGTGTATATGCTGATAAAGATGGCAACCCTGCAGATTATAGCGCTTCAAACGTTCCGCTAAAACCAAAATATTTTTTACCAGTGAGCCTAAAAGGTGTGAGTGATGGTAGCTATGCAATGATCTATGGCTATCCGGGCGGCACTAATCGGTATGAAACAAGCTATGGCATTAAGCTAAAAAATGAAATAGATAACCCTGCACTTGTTGGGCTTAGAGACATGAGGCTGAAAGCGATGTATGCACAAATGATAAAAGACCCGGCGGTAAAATTGAAACTGGCGAACAGTTATGCAGGTATTGCGAATTACTGGAAATTTTTTGACGGCGAAACCAAGCAGTTAAAAAAATATAAGGTGTATGAGCAAAAGCAGGATTACGAAAAAATGTACGGCAAATGGGCGGCTACCCGTCCCGAGTATGCAAATGTGCTTAGCGATTACGCAAAAAACTATGAGACCTGGATGCCATACAGCAAAATGCGGCAGTACCTGAATGAAGGAATCCTCGGTTCTCCGCTAGCTTCCTTTGCTGCCTACCTTACTAGTGTAGAAGCAACAATGGTGAAACCAGGAATGTCTTCCTCTGATATTAAAAAAGCTGTAGATGCAGCAGATGCACGCCGCACAAGGTTCCTGGAAGGAGAAGACCTGCCAAGTGATGAGCAGATCATGGCAATGACTGCTATGAAGTTCTACCAGGATGTAGACAAGAGCCAACACCCTATTGGCTTTTATGAAAATTTAAAATCTGCCTACGGTCCTTTAAATGATGAGTCTACTTATAAAAAATGGGCAAGAGATGTCTTTGCCAAAACAATGATACTGGATGATGCTAAATGGAATGCATTTGTAAAAAATCCTGATGCAGTAGTCTTACAAGCTGATCCGGCGTTTCAATATGGTGCAGAATTCCTGAAAAGCTACAACAGTAAATACGCTTCCATCTACAATAATTTTTCTGAGAAGAATAATGAGCTGGGAAGGTTGTACATGAAAGGCATCAGGGAAATGGATACCGTGGCCGCAAAAAAAATGTACCCTGATGCAAACTTCAGCATGAGGGTAAGTTATGGTAATGTAAAAAGCTATGCACCAAGAGATGCAGTGAAGTACGACTATGTGACTACAAGCAAAGGCATACTGGAAAAATATATAGCCGGGGATTACGAATTTGACCTGCCGGCAAAAGAAATAGAATTACTAAAGAAAAAAGATTTTGGCCAATACATAGATAAAACCCGCAATGACCTTGTTGTTGGTTTTATCACTACCAATGATATCACAGGCGGAAACAGCGGTAGCCCGGTAATGGATGGCTACGGTAACCTGATTGGTCTTGCTTTTGATGGTAACTATGAAGCACTAAGTCACAAAATTGCATTTGATAAAGACCTGAACAGAACCATTTGTGTGGATGTTCGCTATGTACTTTGGTGTATAGACAAACTCGGCGGAGCAAAGAATATCATTGATGAACTGAAACTGGTGAGGTAGTTCATGGTTTATGGTTCATGGTTCATAGATCATGGTTCATGGAAGAACATTCAACAAACAAAAAACCGGCTGAAATTCAGCCGGTTTTTCCATTATGCTAACTTATATGATCTGTGAGAATCTGTGCCATCAGTGGCAAAAATCAATAATCTATCACCTGTTCTTCCATCACCGGTAACTCTCTCCAGCCATACTTCTGGTTGCGCAGCTGCGGCTCAAAGCCTGCTTCACGGATACTATCCTGTATGGTGGTGCTGGTGAATCTGTGGGGAGCACCGGCTGCACTCACTACATTTTCTTCTATCATAATGCTACCAAAATCATTGGCACCTGCTTGCAGACAAATCTGTGCTACTTGCTTCCCAACAGTAAGCCAGCTTGCTTGTATGTTTATAATATTAGGCAGCATAATTCGGCTGATAGCAATCATGCGAATATATTCCTGCGGTGTCGTTAGGTTATGTACTCCACGAATACGGGCCAGCAAAGTATCTGCATCCTGGAAAGTCCAGGGAATAAATGCAAGGAAGCCATTGGCATCTGCCGGCTTGCGGCTCTGCACTTCACGCAGTTTTTCAAAATGCTCAAACCTTTCTCTCAGTGTTTCCACATGGCCAAACATCATAGTGGCAGATGTAGTGATATCCAGCTTGTGGGCTTCATGCATAATATCCAGCCATTCCTGTGAACCACATTTACCTTTACTGATGAGGCGACGCACACGATCAGTAAGTATTTCTGCGCCAGCACCCGGAAGGCTATCCATACCGGCATCTTTCAACGCCTGCAAAACTTCACGGTGTGTGCTTTTTTCCAGCTTGGTAATGTGAGCAATTTCCGGGGGACCGAGGGTGTGCAATTTTATATTTGGATAAAGACTTTTTAGTTCTTTAAACAAGTCTACATAAAAAGATAAACCCAGCCCTGGATGATGACCGCCCTGCAGCAATAACTGATCTCCACCAAACTTAATGGTTTCTTCTATTTTCTTTTTATAAGTTTCAATGTCGGTAATGTAAGCATCTGCATGACCCGGTATGCGGTAAAAATTGCAAAACTTACAATTTGCAATACAAACGTTAGTTGTATTTACATTCCTGTCTATTTGCCAGGTAACTTTACCATGAGGAACCTGTATTTTTCTAAGTTCGTTGGCCACATACATCAATTCTGTGAGCGCAGCGTTTTCATATAAATACATGCCTTCTTCTATACTAAGAAATTCGAAAGCCAGGGCTTTTTTTAAAAGTTCGTTTATGTCCATAATCAATGTTGATAGACTGTTGCTATCTTTTGTTCTTTAATGGTATCAACAAAATTACGTTCGTTTGGTTGTATATTAGTGATGATCACTTATGAGAAAGGTAAATGTTGTCATATTTTTATTATGTGTTGTTTTATCGCTGATATTCACCACTGTCAGCGCACAACAAAAAGCCAGTCTGGTAGGTAGGTTTCCTTTCCGGCAATTCCTGGGTGGAGTGATACTGGTACAGGGAAAGCTTGATACCATCTCTACCCCAATAAACTTTATCCTTGACACCGGTAGCGGAGGAATTTCGCTAGATAGCAGCACCTGTGCAGAATTTAATATCCCAACAACAAAAACAGATACTACACTCTCCGGTATAGGTGGGATTAAAAAAGTTCGTTTTCTTTTTAACCAGGTGTTGGATATAAACGGTCTGCGGATGGACAGCCTGAATTTCCATATCAGCGACTATTCCTATTTTACTAAAATTTACGGGGTAAAAGTGGATGGCATTATCGGCTATAGTTTTTTCAGCCGGTACATCGTAAAGATCAATTACGACAAAAAAGAGATAGAGGTATTTTCAAAAGGCGAAATGAAGTATCCCCGAAAAGGAACCCTTCTTTCACCACGATTTACCAAACTGGCAACACAAATAGTAACTATAGAAGATGAACGAAAACTTGATTTTCCTTTCTATTTTGACACCGGAGCAGGACTGGCTTTATTGCTGAATAACCGCTTTGAAAATGATAGTGGTATTATTAAAAAAAGCAGGAAACTACTGCCTATTGGCGTACAGGGTATATTGGGCAGAACACCGGTAAGAATCACAATAATTAACAGGCTTAAGCTAGGAAGATATAGGTTTAAGAAAGTGCCTGTGTATTTGTATGAAGACACACACAATGTAACCTCCTATCCACGCACTGGCGGATTATTGGGAAGTGAGAATTTCAGAAGGTTTAACCTGATCATAAATTACGGTACGCAGGAGATACATATACAACCCAATACGCATTTTTATGATACGTTCGATTATGGATATACAGGGATGAACATTGCTTATGAAGATGATAAAATAGTGGTAGATGAACTTATTAAAAATTCTCCGGCAGCGCTTGCTGGAATAAGGCTTGGAGACCAGGTTTTATCTGTAGGAAAAAATGTTTCACTAAATATTGAATCTTATCGCTCAGACCTGCAGGTGCCGGATCAGTTATATGAAATGCTGATCTTGAGAAACGGAAAACTGGAAAAAGTTATTTTGAAGACGGGGAGTATTTTTTAAATAAAAATCAACACTTCTATATTTAAACTAATCTACAAATCAATTTCATAATACATCAGCTCTTCATTATCTCCATCTATTTTAATTGTCTTTAAATATTCCAGCCCAAGTTTGTTTATTAATTTCTGCGAAGCAATATTAGAAGGGATAGTAATGGCACAAAGTTTTTGTAGATGAAAATCCTCCTTCGCTGCTTGTATCAGTATTGAAGCGGCTTCAAAACCAAATCCCTGATTTTCGTACTCAGGAAAAAAGGCAAAACCAATATCAATTGTGTCAAGACCGGGCCGGGCATACAATCCACAAACACCCATTTCTGCACCAGTTTCTTTTGCTGATACCAGGTAATTCCCAAAACCTAATTTTTGGTACTGCGTAGTGATGCGCTCTTCAATATATTTTTTGGCTACTTCTATTGTATGCACATTTCTGTCCCCAATATTTAGCAGCCATTTTTCACTGTTCAAAATTTTAATCAGGAAGGCAGCATCTTTTTCTTCTACCGGCCGGAGAAACAATCTTTCGGTTTCAAAAATTTTATAAGGAGGGTCTATCATTGTTATTATTAAACATATTACTGACTATAAATACGTCTACTGCATTTCATCCAGTCTTAATTTATCAATAAGTGAAAGGAACAAAATAATATTCAGAAAGTAGTTTTTGATCCGCTCTTTATCACCCGGATCTTTTGCAGCCTCAAACAAACTACTAGAAGATGGCACGGCTACATAACAATGTCCTCCTACAAAAGAGAAGGAAATGTCCCTGTTTATTTTGATGCAAAAATTGATCATTTGTTGTATGCGTTCTTCGGTAAGTATTTCCCTGGCCTGTGCAGGATAAGTACTGCAGGCAGTAAAATATTTATCAAACGCCTCATGCTGAAGTTTCAGCCCTGTAACCTTCGGCATAGGATAATACCTGTACCTTTCTGTAGATATGCTATCTGCATACTGGCTGTTTTCTTTACTCCATACATAAGTGCCACTGCTGTAATAATTATTTATCCTTGCGGCAAAAAATAAACCTGAAAAAATTGTTTCATCATCTATTTTAGTCGAAAGTTCCGAACAGGAAAATGGTACATTTTTGTAAACGCCTTTGAAAAGATCGTCGCCATTGATGCTGTCATATTTATAACGGTAGAGAGAACTGTTTTTGTAAAATTTACTGCTGATGTATTTCTCCGGTTCGTAATTAATATTTGGGTAAATAAAATCAAGGATTTTTTTAATAATGCTTTCCTTAAAATTTACCTGGAATTCATTTCTGGAATTGATATGAAAACCAAGTGACACGATCAATAAAATAAAAAAAATAACGATCGGTGTATCAATGAGTGTGTCTTCCCTGTAATCGCCGGAGCGTATATAGATATATATTACAAGTAAAACCGCAGAAGCAATCACCATATATAACCACCTGCGGGATGCACGACTTTGATCCCTCAACTGTTGCAGCGATGGAAGTAATTGTTCATCATAAAAACTATCAAAATCTGTAGTGGGCATTTTTCTTATTGTCTGATTCTTTTGTACAAATTGAATCATTAATTATTAGTACATCTTGTTCATTTCCTGTCTATGTACTAAATACTAAATACTAAGTATTTTTCACTTCATCTCCTCCAGCTCTTTCTTCATCTTAAACATACTGTCCCTTAGCCTGGCAGCCTCCATAAAATCCAGATCTTTTGCAGCTTTCTCCATTAGCTTTTTTACCTGCGCTATTGCCTTCTCCATCTGCGGAATGGTTTTGTATTCAACCTCTGTTTCTGCAGCAATATTGTTTGTGAGCCCGTTTTCATCCAATGCATAAGGGTTAGAAGGGTCATATCCTTTTACGTCGAGCACGCTGCCTTGTGCAAACACCTGGTCTTTTGTTTTAACAATCGTAGTTGGTGTAATGTTATTGGCAATATTGTGTTCGATCTGTTTTTCACGGCGTCGGGTAGTTTCATCAATTGTTTTCTGCATGCTTACTGTTGTGGTGTCTGCATAAAAAATCACGAGTCCATCTACATTTCTTGCAGCACGGCCTGCAGTTTGGGTAAGGCTGCGTTCGTTTCGCAGAAAACCTTCTTTGTCAGCATCCAAAATAGCCACCAGTGTAACCTCCGGTAAATCTAGTCCTTCACGCAAAAGATTTACACCAACCAATACGTCTATAATTCCAAGCCTCAGTTCCCGGAGAATTTCCACCCGCTCCAATGTCTGCACTTCACTGTGTATGTATTTACTTTTTATATTAATTCGGTGCAGGTATTTATCCATTTCTTCTGCCATCCTTTTAGTGAGAGTGGTCACGAGAATACGGCCCCCTTTTTTTATCCGGTTATCTATTTCTTCGAGCAGGTCATCTATCTGGTTTACACTTGGTCTTATTTCTATAGGAGGATCTAAAAGTCCTGTAGGACGTACGACCTGTTCTACCACTACACCACCACTTTTATCCAGCTCATAATCTCCGGGAGTTGCGCTAACAAAAACCGTCTGCCCTATCATATTTTCAAATTCATGAAAATTCAATGGCCGGTTATCCATCGCTGAAGGAAGACGAAAACCATAATCTACCAAAACCAGTTTGCGGCTTCTGTCACCACCGTACATACCACTAACCTGTGGTACAGTTTGGTGGCTTTCGTCTATAATACAAAGGAAATCTTTTGGAAAATAATCCAGTAAACAGAATGGCCTGGAGCCTGGAGCCCGACGGTCGAAGAAGCGTGAATAGTTTTCTATCCCATTACAGTAACCAAGCTCACGTATCATTTCCAGGTCGTAATTCACCCGCTCACTAATCCGCTGCGCTTCTATATATTTATTGTCTTTTTTAAAATATTCTTCCTGTTGCAGGCACTCATCCTGTATTTCGTGTATCACTCTTGTGAGCATATCTTTTGGCGCCAGGTAAAGGTTTGCGGGAAAGATCGCTGCGTTTTCTACCGAGCCAATCCGCTTGCCTGTACTGAGTTCCAGCGTTTCTATGGATTCTATTTCATCGCCAAAAAAACTGATGCGGTAGCCAAAATCCACATAAGGAAGATTGATATCTATCGTGTCTCCTTTTACCCTGAAAGTGCCACGGGTAAAATCTCCCTGGCTGCGGTGGTAAAGAGAATTTACCAAAGCATGCAGGAAACCCTGGCGTGAGATCACCTGGTTTTTGTGTATGCGGATAATGCCATTTTCATATTCAGTAGGATTACCCATACCATAAATACAACTCACACTCGCTACAATGACAATATCTCTTCGTCCACTTAGTAATTGAGCTGTTGCCTGCAGGCGCAGTTTATCTAATTCTTCATTGATACTCAGGTCTTTTTCTATATAGGTATTGCTTACCGGCATATAAGCTTCCGGTTGATAATAATCGTAATAACTCACAAAATACCCAACAGCATTGTCAGGAAAAAATTGTTTGAATTCTCCGTAAAGCTGTGCTACCAGGGTTTTGTTGTGGGTAATCACCAAGGTGGGCCTTTGTACATTTTGTATCACATTGGCCATGGTAAATGTTTTACCACTTCCGGTTACCCCAAGTAAGGTTTGATAACGCTCACCCTCCCGTAACCCTTTGGTAAGTTCACTAATGGCCTGTGGCTGATCGCCGGCAGGTGTATATGGAGACTGTATATTAAAACCCATTTGTATAAAGTTATTAAAAAATACAACCTTCTTTCTACTGAAAAAGTTGTAATAACAAATATTTGAAATAATGAGATTGGTTCACTGAAATAATTTTTAAGCAGGGTAGTTTTTGTTTATAGAAAAAAGTTCAATCATTAATTTCTAAAAAAACCTTGTTGTAATTTTTTCATGATTATTCTTGAGGAGAGCACTATTTTTTCAGGTAAATACAGGAGTAAAAAAAATATTTGTTAGAAAGCACAATAAAATCATAAAAATCAAGTTACAATATAGTGAGGTCTATCAAACATGAAACCAAACGACAAAAACGCAGCCCTACCTACAACCAGAGTGAAGATGTGTTAAAGAATGAAGATTTTATGTCGGGTTTTGATAATTGGATGGAACTATTTTCTACCTTTGTTCACGAAAAGGGAAAAGTACAAACCAACAAATACAGAGCCTATGGCTTCCAGCCCCCTTCGCATTTTTAGAATGAGATAAAAACAGGGATTCGTTCATTCAAGCTAAGGTTGGGTATAACTCCTGCTAATTCCTCAAATGAAGCACAGAAAAAATTGAATTTAAATAAAGACACAACTCTTTTTCCCAAGAAAACAGAGGGTGACAAACTTAGAGATTAATATGATAAATAGTGCGTTGATTGTATTTGTAAAAAATCCTGAGAAAGGGAAGGTAAAGACCAGGATAGCAGATACGCTTGGTGAAGAAAAAGCATTTAAGATCTACGAAAAATTACTTGATCATACGCATGAAATTATACAGGACCTACCTTGTGCTAAATATATTTTTTATTCAGATTTTGTAGAGAAGGATGACATGTGGGACAATGAAGAATTTTTTAAGGAAAAGCAAAATGGATCTGATCTTGGTTCAAGAATGTCCTCGGCCTTTGAACAGATTTTCAACAAAGACTTCAAATCTGTTATCATTATAGGTTCCGACTGTTTCGAGTTAAGGGCAAAGCACATAGAAAATGCTGTTGCGGCTTTGAAATACAATGACATAGTGATTGGTCCGGCAACTGATGGTGGTTATTATCTTCTTGGTATGAATAAATTTGATCCTGAAATTTTTAAAATACCAGAATGGAGTACTCCTAGTGTAGCTTCTGACACTTTCGAAATATGCAAATCAAAAAATCTACAGGTGGTACTGTTGCCCACTCTCTCGGATGTAGATGTGGAAGCGGATGTAAAATTTAGCTACTGATCAACGGGGAAGTTTATTGAAACCCAACATTTTTACCATAAAGTCCGGTAAAGGTTTTTCTGTTCTTCTTTTTTGCAGATTCAAATGCCATCCAATCTTTTTCAGAATTGGAACCTTATGGGTTTCTACTAACTCTATCAAAGTTCCATCAGGATCTTCTACATAGCAGAATCGCCCTCCGGAGTTTTCCATTTCAAAAAAACGATTACTATCCACAGTAAAAGGATAGCCCGAATTTCCTGAGCGTTCTTTTAATCCAGTCATTCCAATCACATCAAAACAAAGGTGTATAAATCCCTGATCACCCCAAAAACGATTGTCAAATATTTTATTGGGAACCCTATCCAGAGCCTGTACAAGTTCTAATTCTATTCCGCCTAATAAACGACTGAAAGCACCATGGCAACAAGATGATTTTTTTAGAATCAGTTTTCGAAATTTTTTGCCATTTTCTTCAACCTGTTTTTCCTCAATCCCTTTTTTATCTATTCCTAACAGAAAGCAGTAAAACGCCAAAGACTTTTCCATATCGGAGACTCCGATTACAGCACCACATACACCAGCATTTAATTGTTTTCCCTGGGCAAAAAAGTTATCCTGTTCTATGAGCTGAAAATTATTTCCAAAATCATCAGTGAGTGTAAATTGTTTTCTGCCGTAAGAATCTAATAAAATATTACTAGATTCTTTCAAGGGTTGATCTTGAAAATAAGCATGAGCGAGGTTGATATTCCGGCATTTAATTTTGATAGCATTTATACCAAGATCACCGGGATAAACAGACGGAGCTTTTTGTGGTTTTCGATCCAGGAACTGCCAGAGCTCAAGTCCACCGCCACCCTGCATATTCATAGTCAGCATGGCCCTGCGGCGGAAAACTTTATCGCCTGTATACTTTGTCATCAGGGAAGCTTCGGCTGTATCATCAAAAACCAAGGCATTAAAACCAAAAAGCCGGTCATAATATTTCGCAGCAACCAAAGCATCAGTCACCCCTATTCCACATTGCTGGATGCCAGTAATATATCCCTCCATGAATTAAATATAAATATTATAAGCGTTGCAATAATTTAATTGTCACCGATTAATTTTCTCCGTGTAGCAGCGGGCTATCTCTTTACTGTCGACTCCCTTTCTGTACATTTTTACTGCTTTGTAATTTGCTTTTTGCACCTGTAACCAGGAATTTTTATTGTACTTGCGGGTGCTTACCAGCACATGATCATCCATTATAATATAGCGGCCATTTTCACGGGCTCTTTCCGTTATATCATAGTCCTCCATAATGGCCAGCGTTTCTGTAAAACCACCAACTTTATTAAACAATTCTTTTGTTATAAACAGTGTTTGATCTCCACCATAACACATCAAAATATCGAACCTAGTAAAAAAAGCATTAAGTTTTAAGAGAAAGCTATCGCCTTCAAATTTTGTTTTGTATCTGCCAATATTGTAACCAGAAATAAACGCATCATTTATTTGCTGCACAAAGTTTCCCGGTGGCTTGGTATCTGCATGTAGAAAGTATAAAATATCGTAAGAGGCAGCGGCGGCACCGAGGTTCATTTGTACTGCACGGTTCTTGGTGCCACACTCCAGCACAGTTACACCATGGCGATTGCATACCCCAGGCGTGTCGTCTGTGCTAAGTGCACTCACTACAATTATTTCTGAAACAATTTCTTTGGTATGTTGCCGGAGATAAGGTAGTAAGTTCTGTAAATGTGCTGACTCATTGTGAGCCGGTATTATAATTGAGATCATATTAGCAACGATAAATATAAAGCAAGTTTCTATTCTTTACCTTTAATTAAAAATTCTTTTACATGTCTTCTCTTACCGTTTCCTTCATCCAAACGCAGCTTTCCTGGGAAAATAAAACTGCTAACCTGGAGAACTTTCAGGAAAAAACAGATGCCCTGCCTGCAGGCGCAGAACTCGTACTCCTGCCCGAAATGTTCACTACCGGCTTTTCTATGAATCCTGAAAAACTAGCCGAACCCCTGGATGGGCCAACCGTACAATGGATGAAAGAGCAGGCTGCAAAAAAAAACATTGCCCTTGCTGGAAGTTATATTGCTGCTGAAGATGGAAAATATTACAACAGGCTGATATATGCACTTCCTAACGGACACACAGGCATTTACGATAAAAGACACTTATTCAGTTTTGCGGGAGAAGATGAGCACTACGCTGCGGGGAGTAAAAGATTAATCACATCCCTAAAAGGCTGGAAAATAAATATGCAGGTTTGCTATGACCTTAGATTCCCATGTTGGGCAAGACAGCAACATGGAGAAAATGCCAATGAACCAGAATATGATATTCTTGTATATGTGGCCAACTGGCCGGCAAAAAGAAGCTATGCCTGGAAGTCATTACTTGTAGCAAGAGCCATAGAGAATCAATGCTATGTGATTGGTGTAAACCGGGTAGGTGAAGATGGAAAAGGGATCAGCTATAGTGGTGATAGCATGCTCATAGATCCGCTCGGAGAAATAATGTATAACTGCGAAGACAGGGAGGAAACATATACGGCTACATTACGCAAAGAAGACCTGGAGGCCGTTCGCAGCAAATTTGCTTTTCTTAAAGACAGGGATAAAATAAATATTGAGTAGATTACTATCCGCTATATATTGGATTTATCATTAAAGTCAATAATTTATTAAGTAGAACAAGACATTATTAAAGTCATTGATCAGCTGAGTTTCTTCACGCTTTCTTAATGGTACAAATTTATTTTTACTTGTAACTAAGCAGTAAGAATGCTTACTCATTAATATCAGAAAAGATCATTTCCTTCACCCTTTCCATTTTATTATCTTTTTTTTCTAGTAGTGCTTTGTAGGATGGTGGTATAGAAATATCAGGAGGAATCCCAGCGCCTTTTTCATCGGTATGGTTCCATTGTACTAATCGGAAAAGAGGTAACCTTACCCTCAGTCCTGTGTTTGGTAAACTAATGTTCGGAATAATAATACCATTATTTCCGTACCAGCCACCACCGGTTTCTTCCCCCACAAGTTTAATTCCTTCCTGTCCTTTTACTGCATTAGAAAAAACTGTAGAGGCAGAAAAAGTAGCTCCGTTGGTAAGCACATACACTTTACCATCATAATGATTATTATTCTTCTGGTGAAAAAGTTTTCGCTCCATTCTGCCAATGTGGTAATTGCCGTCTTTTTGTTTTTTAGTCATAAAAAATAAAGCCACGTCATTAAATATACCACCAGAAATATACCGCCTGTATTTACCCAAAAACTTATTCTGGCTGTACACAGTATCTGCCAGTTTAAATCTCTCCCGGCTTATATATTTTGTAAGCAAAGTAGAAAGACCAACCCTTCCGCCACCATTCACACGCAGGTCTATGATCAGGTTTGGGATATTATTTTTATCCATTTTCTTAAAACTCTGCCGGAAGAAAGCCCTGATATTTCCTTTCGTAAAACTATTCAATGTCATAGTAGCAAAGCGGCCTGAGCTATCAATCTCAAACGTTCTGTATTTTTCCCTGCGTTGTACCGGAGTAAGTTTTTTTGTTTTTTCTTTTGGTGCAGGTTTTATAGAATCTTTTTTTGTCGTGTCTTTTTTTATTTCAAAAAGCGGAACCTTTGCAAACTTTTCTTGTCCGCTGGCGCTGTCTATATAACCGACCGTGTAAGTTTTGCTCAGCCCATAAATATTACCATGATAGCGGGGAAAAGAACTGCTCATCCTGATATAATTTACATTTTCAGCATAGCCATCCATGGGTAAATAAGTAAATATTTTGCTGATGATATCCCGGTTCTTCACGCCATTCACAGAAGTAATCAGCGTGCCCCATTTAAACAAAGAATCCTTCCGGTTCAGGTTGCCGGTCACCGCCATTGTATCGTTCCAAACTTTTACATACAAAGGAAAAGAGGAAAACTTTTTCCCTTTCGCCCAGCGGGAATAATCCTTGCTGTATAGAATACTGGTATGTCCGCAATGGATCTTAGCCACCATAGGAGCAAGCACCCTCCAGGCAAATTGCTGCTCAGTCATACTATCTTTTATTGACGAATAGTAACTCCGAAAAGCGGCATCAATACTGTCTTTTGGCGTGTACCAATAAAGCGAAGGATGTTTTTTTTCCAGGATTGTTTGTAATAACGTAAAATCTTTTTTTAGTTTTTCGGGGGCATATTTCCGGGCAGGCGAATAATTTTTATTCACCGCACAACTGCAAAAAAAAACTGCCACAAAAAGGAAAAGGAAAACTCTGATCATAAATTGGAGAAAACAAAGAGACTAAGTTATAAACAATAGCCTGTAAAAAAATCATAAATAAAAGTGGTGAAGTTTTTTATTTTGGGGCCGGCAGGTTTGGTACATGAATCAGCTTATTACAGACTTATAAAAAGTAATTGTTAGGCATGTCGGACACCATAACCTATTTATTGTAAAAGCATCTCCAGCTCTGTTGGATTGTCAGGTCTTGGTGCAGGGTAAGAAGCAATATTGCCGCTCTCATCAATGATAATAAACCACGGCAGGCTGAAAATTTCGTAATCTTTCGCAAACTGGCTTTTCCACAGACCTTCACCTGAGTATAATTGCAATCCGTTTAATTTGCTTTTTCTTAGAAACTTTACCCAGGCATCTGGTTTGTCATCAATCGCAACAGAGATAAAAATCACTTTTTCATTGTCAGCATATTCTGCTATTCTTTTTTCCAACTCTGGCTGCAAGGCTATACATGGTGCACACCAGGTAGCCCAAATATCAATGTAAATCTTTTTGCCCCTGAAATCTTCCAGGTCATACTTTTTCCCTGAAGAATCTATGAATGTGAATCCAGGAGCGGCTGCACCCTTTTTGAATTTTGTTGAGAGAACAATTTTGTCTAAATTTTTTTTGATGTCTTCCAGCACCATTTCATTATCCATTGGCTGTAACTCCTTAGTTAAGGCGTACAGTTTATCTGACCACGCAAGAATTCCATTATGTTTAATTTGGGTTACCCAGAAATCAAGGATGATGGCTTTATTGTAAAAATTGCAATAAGGGTCTTTTGACCACTTGTCAATAAGTTCCATCTGTATATCTATCCAGGCTCCGAATTCAAATGTTGATTGTCGGTCAAGTAGTATTTTTTTGCTTATTGGTGGCAAGGCGCTCTGAACAAAACTTTTATAGGACCAGAGGGCAAATAATTTTTTATCATCAAAGGTAACCTCATCTGAAAAATCGAAACAGGGGACAGGTGGCAAATTTAATTCTCGTTGGAAAAATGCAAATTCTTTGTATGCTGTATTACTGCTTTGTATTTTATAATATAAATCACTGTAAAGCGCCAACGATTTTTCTCTCCTTATAAATTCTACTTTGGAGGGCTCCGATATATTTGCAAAGTAATGGTCTAGAAAAGTATTTTGTTCTGCGAGTATACTATCCTGAATTAGAAAATATTTTTTGGGGTTATAATTTAGCAAAGCTGACATGCCAGCGTTATTTTCACTATACTTTTCAAAAATAGCCGCATCATTTATTCTCTGGTCAAGATAGTAATTTGCATATTTCCCCATAGGTCCTGCAAATGATACTACACTGTCTTTAATATTTAATCTAAGAGACGAACCTGGCTGCACGAAAAGATTGTAAGCTTTTCCATTATTTAAAAGCCGTACAACTTCATAATCCTCCATTTTTATTTTCATATTAAACTTGCCCGCAGAGCTAATGGGCAAACTGTCATAGTAATTATTATACTCAAGTGGCCCGTTATTTCTTAAGATTAAGAGGAACTTTTCTGACTGATCAGTTTTCCCATTAACGGTAAAGGTCTTTGGCTGTGCAAAGAGGGTTGTAGTACGAAGAAGTACTAAACAAATGGAAAGGTAAAATGCGTAAGATTTCATATTGGGACTCAATAGGTTCAGTCCTCAGTAATATACAAACTGTTGACAAAAGTTTACACATCTTTCCTGAAGATAATCTACCCCCCCCTCTAAAGTAGTTATTTAAGAAATGAAATTCGTTTTCTTATCACCCTCTTTACTACTCGCATTTTCTGCCAATACCAGGTCACTTAGCTGGTTGTAATATTCCCTTGGCCGGGAGGCCAGACGGCGGAAGTTTGGGTCGTCCGTAATATCCCTTTCGCTTCGCTGCAGGTATGCCGCTTCCACCTCGTAGCTATTCAGCTTTTGCAGCATTGCGGGAGCTATAAACATTTTGTTATTCAGTTTTACCAGTTTCCGTTTTCAACATTTCTTTTTCTTTTTTCGCATCAGCTTCAGCAGTTTCTACTTGTAGAATTTCGTGTATATACTGGTTCTTCAGGTGGTCATAAAAAGCATGTTTGCTCCAGGCAGTTGCTATCATGTTTGCCAGCAGAGCTGTCAGCATCAGGTGAAAAATCACATTATGATCATTGGTCATTTCTATCACGAGTATAGAAGAAGTAAACGGACTGCGGGTGATGCCGGTAAGAAAACCTGCCATTCCGCAGAGTATCATAATATTTGTTCCTGATGGAGTAAGCTGAAGCCAGCCAGATATCACAGCGCCTATGCTGGCACCAGCACTTAGTGATGGTGCAAATATTCCACCTGCTGCTCCGGTAGAAAAAGACAATACGGGTCCTACTATCCGCAGAATAGGAACATACCAGGCCACATTTTTATTTGCAGTAAATAATGTTGTCTCCATAAGTTCTTTACCACTGCCGAGCGTTCTCACATCAAAAAAATAAGCACAGGAAGCAAGAATAAGTCCGCAGATCACACAATAGATGGCCGTACGAAAAATGCCTTTCAATGCTTTTTTCTTTTTCATTAAAAAAAGAATCAATGTGCCCATACCACTTCCTGCCACACCGGTGATTAATGCTACTGGTATTACTGCAAGTATGATCCACCTTCCCGGATTTGCTGTCTGCGGATAACCAAGGTAGAGGTAAGGTCCAAGCAAAGTAAGTGCAGTAAGACCTGCCACAATAACGCCGGTAAGCAATGCAGATTTAAAGAAATTGAAATGTGTTTTTGTCAGTTCTTCTATGGCAAAAACAATTCCTCCAAGCGGCGTATTAAATGCAGAGGCAAGGCCGGCAGCTGCACCAGTAACGATCATGTTTTGCTTACTCACTTTAGGGTACCAGGAAGGAAGCCAGTCATTTATTTTTTTAAAGATAGAAGCAGAAATCTGTATGGTGGGTCCCTCACGGCCGATGGCGCCACCACCAAAAATAGTTATGGTACTGGAAATTATTTTTATCACTGCTATACGAAGACCAAGCAGCTTTTCCACCATGAAATTATGTTTGGGGTTGCTTAGCTCAATGGCTGCAGTAACCTGTGGTATGCCGCTTCCTCTCGCATATGGAGCCCAACGATGGACAATGTACCAGCCTAACACAAAACAAAGCGGCGTAAGTAAAAACAACATCCAACCCTGGTGATGATAAATATATTCAGTGGTGAATTCTGCCCAGGCAAATATCCGGGCGTATACCACAGCTACTACGCCGGTAATAAGAGAACCAATCCAGAAAGGAACAGCATTTAAAAAATTATGCTTTATCCGCTCGTTAGAGAACGAATCAAATTTTTTTTGAAAAAAAATGAAGATTTTATTCATTAATGCCATGCCTGCCAGATATAGCTTTGAAGGTAAAAAAAGACGATAAACGATAGACTATAGACGATAGACTTGAGACCTTTAGACTGAAGACAATTCACCTTGGTCCGTCTTTCCATGAACCATGAACTATAAACCATGAACCACGAAAAGACGATAGACTCCAGACCTTTAGACTGAAGACAAAACACCAGGGTCCGCCATTCTATGAACTATGAACCACGAAAAGACGATAGACTCCAGACCTTTAAACTGAAGACAAATCACTTGGGTATGCCTTTCCATAAACCATGAACTATGAACCATGAACTATAACCCATCATCCATGAACTACGAACCAATTACCCCATCAACCTTAACCATCTGCGAATATCTTTCTTGTCCTGCTTTAATTTTTCCTGCAGGGTCTCCAGTACTTTTTCTTCATTGCCGTCATCATCTAATTCTTCTTCTTTAAGTTCAGGAAACTCCTGTACAAGTTTAGGTTTTATTTCCGGCCAGTTTTTTATTTTATCTTCTTCCATTACAATCTATTTTAAGGACTTAATTTATTATTTTATCGGGTCAAGGTATTAAAAGTTGCTGCCAGAAAAAAATTATTTTTCCCTGTTGGCTTTTTCATCCATTTTTACTTTAAGGTCTGGTACACCAACTAGCTGAAGCGAAGGGTAATTGAAATATACTTTCCCTTTAGTTGCTTCAATATCTTGTAGAATTTTATTGTATAATTCTGATTTTGTAATCCTTCTTCTTTGGTAGTCTACCACATAACGTAATGTGTACTCCACAAAACTATCATTAGTAGCTACAGAAACCATGGAATGTGTTTTTGCATCTTCCAGCCTGTAATACCTTTGTAATTTTTTCCATCCATCAAACGAACGCTTAGAAAGATCACCTGCTACAGTTTTTCCTGCGTTTAAAATAATGTCACTGGCTAATTGATAATCACTACCAAAAGCAATAGCAATTTTTATTTCATCCCATAAGAAAGGAAAATCGCCGCTGTAATTAAAGACGGGTTCTTTAAAAACAAAACTGTTTGCAATAAAAACAATTCGTCCATTATATAAGTCACCATCCACCCACTCCCCGGTTTCCATAATAGTAGTTCGCAGTACACCAATGTCCATTACATCCCCGGTGATACCACCAAGTTTAATGCGATCACCTGTTTTGTAGAATGCACCAAAAACGATAGATAACCAGCCTGCAAATGAAACAATTACTTCCTGTAAGGCAAAAGCTATTCCTGCTCCAGCTACACCAAGTGCTGTACTCAGGCCTGTGAGCTTATCACTAAAAACAAAAATGATGAGTATGATAGTGAGAATGTAACCTGCAAAACTGCTGATTTTTATAGCCTTGTACCTGCTCTGATTGCTTTCTATCTTTCTAAAAAGTTTTTTCTGTAAAAACTTTACCAGTATCCAAATCAGCAAAATCCCAACAATAATAATTACAGCCCTGCCCACTATCGGGTTTTTTAAAAAATCTATTAGGGCTTCATCCATGATTGACTGTAATTTTTAATGTAGACTTTAATAAACAAAATACAAGCCATGCTGTTCGTTGTGTCGTAAGATTATACGATTATCTTCTCTACATATATTGAGTTTAATAAACCCAACGCTCCCATATAGCGCAGATCAAAACTAATAATTCCGCCTGTTTTGTAGCCACCTTCATTCTGGCCAAGGTCTATTACAAGCATATCACTACTGGCTTCTATTACTTTCAAGCTTTTATCTTCCGGGCTCAGAAATGTTGGATTTATATCCAATAGTCCCACGTCAATAATTGCACGAACAGAAGTTTTATCGATATCCGCCGGATCGTATTCAGGTATATGACCTGCCACGTTTTCCATCTGCTCACCGCTAGGTATTACGGGCTTTTCCCGGAGTTCTATGATCTCTGCTTCCAGCTTAAATATACCTGATTGCATGTCTTCAAAAGTCTCGCCGGTAAAGAGGTCGTTGGCAAAAAATAAAGCTTCACCAATTCTAAAGTGGTTCACTTCTTTCGGAATATGATTTTTGAGTAAAAGGGATAAAGTGACACTTGTACCACCACTTACCCAGGGAATTTGGT
This sequence comes from Chitinophagales bacterium, assembly GCA_038208485.1. Classification (GTDB taxonomy): domain Bacteria; phylum Bacteroidota; class Bacteroidia; order Chitinophagales; family Chitinophagaceae; genus Ferruginibacter. The sequence continues at coordinate 18,506 of JBBQYS010000002.1, read as the reverse complement.
GATTGAATTTTTCTTCTATTAGTTGCTTATACAGGCAGAGCTGAATGAGTTTATCTTCATTGGGCATAATGCCATTCAGACAATTAAGGTTGGTGCCAATACCAACTACCATAATATTGGGAAGAGAAAAAACCTGTCCATAAAAATCCACTAATTCTTTTCCCATTACTCCTTCACGCAGATCACCCATTTCTATCATGATGATGATCTTATGTAATTTGTTTTGGAGTACGGCTTCTTCACTCAGCAGGCTGATAGTAGAAAGGCTGGTATTAAAACTGACATCAGCATATTTGATCACATTAGGAATGCTGCGGCGGGCCGGCGGTTTTATATACACCGTTTGCACATGAGGTCCTAGTGCTTTGATCATTTTTAAATTACTGATCCTGGTATCATGCATTTCTGTAATGCCCATATTGATCAGCTCCTGGATGTATAGCTTGGTACCACAAAGTAACTTGCTAACAACACCCCATTCTATATCGTTTTTTTGAAACAGGTCTTTCAGGTAAGTGAAATTGTGGTGCAGTTTATCTCTATGTAATTTTAATATTGCCATTGTATGCTCCTTATGAAGACTAGGTATAAAGTTCCCAATAAAAAAATAAACACTTTTTTGGAAGATTTAAACTACTGTCATTACTGGGTTTTATTTGATCACCTTTCTTGGTATATCTGCCGGCAGCCTGGTAAGCATTTCATAATTCAATAACTGGCTTTGCTCACTAAATGAATTTACAGTGATGGCCCTGTTTTTTTGTTTTCCTATCAGGATCACTTCATCTCCTTTAGCTACAGTACCACAATGAGTAACATCAACGGTAAGGCTGTTCATATTAATAGTGCCAATAACATTTGCTTTTTTTCCATTGATAAGCACAAAGCCAATATTGCTAAGGCTGCGGCTATAACCATGTGAATATCCTACCGGGATAGTGGCAAGAGTCATGTGTTGATCTGCAACGAAACTTGTCCCGTATCCAATAAATTTCCCCTTTTCTACTTTTGCGATAGCCATCACTTTTGTTTGCCAACTGATGACACGAAGCAACAAATTATCCCTGTCTATATGATGAGCATCAATAAACCGTGTATGTGATTCCTGGTTTGGCCAAAAGCCATATTGTAAGATTCCTATTCTTACCATATTGCTTTGAGTATGTGGATAATTCAACAACGCCGCAGAACAAGCCATATGTTTATACACAGGAAACAATTCCCGGGCTTCAAAAAACGATAGCGCCTCTCTGTAAATTTTTTCCTGTTCCATCACCCGGTAATGATTGATCACTGATTCTGCACCGGCAAAATGTGTGAACAGACCCTGCAAAATAAATTTACCTGTATGCAATTTTAATATACCTGCAAGAGCCGTCAACTGTTCCAGCGGAAAACCTGTACGGTGCATGCCAGTTTCTAATTCAATATGAATTTTTGCCGGCTTACCAAACAATGTTGCTACATGAAGCGCAACTTCCAGCCTCTGCAAATCAAACACTGCAAATTCTACTTCTTCATTTACTGCCCAACTCACAGCCTCATCATCTACATTGCCCATGATAAAAATATCCGGGGCCGGAGAAATATGTTGTTTGATAGTAAATGCTTCTTCTGCGGCATGTACGCCAAAATAATCGACACCCTCAGCCATTGCAATACGCACAAACTCTACAAGCCCATGCCCATAAGCATTTCCTTTTACTACAGAACAAAACCGTACTCCGGGATGCAGTAATTTTTTTATGAATTGCAGGTTATGTTGTAACGCTTTTTTGCTTAACTGTATTTGGCTCGATTCAAACATAATTTTTCAGCTCTTTACACTTTCTTCTATTATACCGAAAAATATTTTTACCCCTGTATCTATGACCTCATCAGGAAAATCATAATCGGGATTGTGTAACGCAGGACAATTTTCTCCGCTGCCGATACCAAACATACAGCCCCTGTATTTATGAGAGAAAAGCCCGAAATCTTCTCCCCACTTAAAGCCTGTTTTAATTTCGGTTAATGAAAGTTCTTTTTGTAGTGCTGCTTCTTTTACAAAACTGAGTGCTCTGCTGTTGTTGAAGTTGGCTACAAAAGAATCTGTGTACTCAAAACTTATTTCCAGCTGATATCTTTCTGCCACCCTTCTGCTTATCTCCTCAATATTTGCTTGAAGTGATTCCAGTTTATTCTGTGTCCAACATCTTATGGTAAAATGAACACTTCCGGCACCAGCGCTAACCCCGTAAGCTTTTTCACCTGCTTCTATGTGCACAGGTGCTATCACGATCATGTCATCCTCTGCCGGAAAATTATATTGGAGCTTCATTACTTTTTGCATAATGTCAGCAATGGCCAGGCAGGGATTTGTTCCATGTTCCGGCTCCGCCGCATGCGAAGTTTTACCTTTCAGGGAAATAATAATACTAGTTACTGAGGGAGTAAAACTTTGTTCCTTTACTATAATCTCATGCAATGGTAAACCTGGAAGATTGTGCAGGGCAAATACAAAATCATATTTGTCTTTAGGAAAATGTTTATCTGCCAGCATGGCCTTTGCTCCTTCTCCGGTTTCTTCTGCCGGCTGAAAAAGCAGGCTTACTTTCCCTGACTCCAAACCTTTTTTATGCAGCTGTGCTGCTACACCACAAAGTATAGTTGCATGCCCATCATGTCCGCATTTATGAGAAACATTTTCCTGCACCGATCGATGAGAAAAATCATTGATCTCAAAAATTGGTAAGGCATCAAAATCTGCACGGATCATAATGTGTTTACCGGCTTCTTTTCCTTCCCAGGTAGCTATAATGCCATAGCCGCCAATATTTTTAATGATATGCGACGGTTGCTGATCTATCAGGAAAGTATAGATTTTTTCAGCAGTTTTTTCTTCCATCCCGCTTAATTCTGGATGTTTGTGCAGGTCTCTGCGAAAAGCAATTAGTTCTTCAGTGTTTATGTTCATCATTCAGGAGTTGTGTATGTACCTCATCTCAAGGTATTTATTCGTAAAGCCAAGTTTTTCATATAAAAATTTTGCAGGATTATCAGGTTCCACATGCAATGCTATTCCACCGCTGGTTGTAGACATTACTTCCCGCATTAGTTTTTTACCGAGACCTTGCCCTCTGTGGGCGCCATCCACCGCAATATATACAAGTATGTTCGAAGGTATGTAGCCATCCATTCCTGTTTTGTTAATGATAACCGCACCGGCAATTTCATTATTGATAATGCATAGTTGAATAAATCCGCCCTTCTCAGGATCCATGGCGTATTGTATACATTTTAAAATATCCTCTTTTTTGTCTCCGTATTGTTCCAAATGTTTTACCAGGAAGTTGGCAACTTCATCATAGGTAAAAACTTTGTGTTCGCCGGATGCGGGGGTAATGGTTACGAAATTCATTTGTTGTATTTTATCATTTGAAATTAACCTTAAGAATATCCTCGTTCTATGGTATATTATATTATGGTTTTTAGCCTGCTAATTTAATTTCTGCGGGAAAATATACAATTATTGTTCTTATTTTTAAATGAATACATTTTATCCAAACAATTTTAATAAGTATTATGAAACTTACATTGCTATTTATTGCTGTATTAGCCACAGGTATTGGCTTTGCACAAACCACAGGAAAATACGCCAACCAGGAGATTAGCTATGGCCACAAAGATGGAATGGCACTCACGATGGTAAAACTCCCACCTACAACAAAAGACAAACATAAAGCAATCCTAAGCCTGGTAAGTGGCAACTGGATTTCCAGTTATGGAATGCTTGAAAGATATGCTGAGGGGGCACAGATTTATGCTGATAATGGCTATACTGTTTTTATGGTAATGCATGGATCGCAGCCACGCTATTCTATAGCGGATGAAGCTGAAGATATAAAAAGAGCAGTACGTTATGTAAGGTTTCATGCAAAGGAATTGGGAATAGATTCCGCACATATTGGTATTACGGGCTCCTCTTCCGGTGGACATCTATCTTTGCTCACAGCTTTAACTTCTGATACAATAAACATGAAAGCTGCTGATCCTGTAGATAGGGTTAGTAGCAGGGTACAGGCTGCGGCTGTTTTTTTTCCACCTACCGATTTTTTAAATTGGGGAGTAGCAAATACCCCAATTATGAATCCTAATTTGAAAAGATTTGGTGTAGCAGGAGCTTTTGATTTTAAAGAACTTTCAGACAGTACAGGACTATATGAACATATCAGGGACCTGGCAGCTATTACAACGATGGCCCGTAGAGTTTCACCAATTTACCAGGTTTCATCTGATGATCCACCGATTTTTATCACACACGGTGATGCAGATGCGGTAGTACCTATACAGCAATCTGAAATGATCTTAAAAAAGCTACAGGAAGCCGGGGTAAAAAATGAATTCCTGTTACACCCGGGCGGTGGCCATGGCTGGAAAAACAATGAAGTAGAGAAAAGGGAATTTATCAAATGGTTTGATAAATGGTTGAAATAGATCTGGCCTGATTTGTAAGAAATATCATGGGCGTAAAAAAGCAAAAAAAGTTACACGTTTTCAAAACGTGGGCGAAAAATCGAAAAAAACGCCCACGTTCTGTGAATAAGGGCGTAAATTAATTTAGAACCACGCCTCAAAATCTTTTTCTCTAAGATCTTCTAAGCTTATCAGGGAGGTTTTAGACTTTTTTGTCGTCAGCGTTTTTGGCTTATCCTTTTTAACGTCAAACATATTTCCACCATTTATTTTCACCAGTTTGCCAGTGATGAGATTAAGACTATAACTATTCATTTCGCCAGAGGAGCGACTAAAACTATCCCAATCATAACCAATCAGGTAAAAATTATTTTGCTGAAAGCGAAAGGTCAATTTGTGGTTAATCACCTCATAAGAACCACAGGAATACCAATAATGTGAATTGAAATAAAGTTTACCATTTTGAATCTCAAGTGGTTCAGTTTCGCTTAGCGGATCAGAGAGGCACGTGGATAAAGAATCATAAGCAGGCGGCACTATAAAGATGTTTCGTGCTACCGGATAATAAAATCCATCAGGTTTTTTGAACAGTACAATGATGATTCTTGGCAACTGTGACAAAGAATCTCCCCCTGCAGGCAGGTCTTTTTCCATAATAATAGCAGCATCCTTCAGCGTGTCATTATTAAGGTCTCCTTTTTTTGTGTAAATGATTTTCCATCCTGGGGAAATCATATCTTTTAAATCTGCTGCCGGGGCTTTTAGAACAGAACCATAATTTACCTGAGCTAATAAAGGCAGAGCTAAAAAAGAACAAATGCCCATTAACACAAACTTCAAAAAATGAAAAAAGAAAACCTTTTTCTCGCCCATAAAAAAAATTGTACAAATTAAACCCTCCCCGCATTTGATTTAAAATCAGTAAGAATAAATACTAATAATATAGCAATGGCAAGCGCCATGTAGAAATAAAATCCAAGATTACTGCCGTTACTATAAAATAAGAAAGCAACTACGGCAAGAACTACAGCCACTACAATTTCTATTAGCCCATGTACCCTGAACGGAATGATTTTTATAATTCCGGGATTATAATCAGTGGATATAGTTACCAGTAAATGGACACCTGCCAGTACATATGTAAATGTAGCTAGCCATCCTTCCATATGGAACAAAGATGGTGATGCAGCTAAAAAGATTACCAGTAAATAATCAATAATACCATGAGTGGTAGCAGATAAAATGCGCATAATTTTTGTTTTTAAATATGAAAGAATCAAAAAGATAAACCTTATTATCGATTTTAAATAAAAAAAATGAATAACAAAAAACTTACCACTTCAAAATTTTCTATTCCCAAAATAGGATTGGGAACTTACAAACTGCAAGGAGAAAAAGGAATAGAAGCAATAGAATCTGCCCTTCGTATAGGATATACTCATATAGATACTGCGCAGATGTATGACAATGAAATTGAAGTGGGGAAAGCAATGGCCAACAGCAATAAATCAAGGGAAGATATTTTTCTTACCACCAAGATATGGCCGGAGAATTTTCAAAAACTCACAAAGGCAACTGAGGAATGCCTGAAAAAACTACAAACAGAACAGGTTGACTTGCTATTATTACATTGGCCGGCAGCTGATTTGAATGATACAAAAAAAGGAATAGAACTTTTAAATGAAGTATTGAAAAAAGGCTATGCAAAAAATATAGGAGTAAGTAATTTTAATATTGAGTTATTGAAACTGGCCATAGCCGCAGCACCAATCGTTTGCAACCAGGTGGAGTACCATCCTTACCTGTCGCAACAAACTTTACTTTCCTTTATGCGAAAAAATGACCTGGCTTTAATTGCCTATCAGCCATTGGCCCATGCTAATATTATGGATGATAAAAAACTGTTGGAAATAGCAGAGGCACATAACAAAGAAGTATCCCAGGTGGCATTGCGTTGGTTATTCCAACAGGAAGGAGTTGCAGCAATCCCAAAATCAGGATCTGAAGAAAGACAAAAAGAAAATCTTGACATGTTTGACTTTGAGCTTAGTGAAAAGGATATGAAAGAAATCTATGAACTGAATACAACCAAACATTTGGTAAATGCTTCTACAGCGCCGGAGTGGGATAAGTAAACTTAACTTAGCTTACAAATCAGGATAACTTTGAATAAAATGCTTTTATGAACTTTTCATTATCCCTGGACAAAACTGCTAAAATAATTACAGCAGGTGTCACCATTTTATTTGCAGGCTTAATCTGGTTCCAGGTGAGCATTATAGCCGATGATGGCCATCGTCCGGGATTTTACACGTCGATGGTATTGGTTGCCGTTTATGCTATTTGTTTATTATTCCGACCTGCTAAATATTCTTTGGATAAGGAGGGAATCACCATTCACCGAACCTGGAAAAATGTATTCATTTCTTTAAATGATATATTAGAAATTAAGAGAATGGAGAAAGCTGAAATTTCTCCGGTTTTTCGTACAAGTGGTTCCGGTGGTCTGTTTGGATACTTTGGCAACTTCTACAAATTTGGAGTTGGCAAAATGAAATGGTATGCCAGTAGAAGAGATAAGATTGTCATGATTATCACAAAAGAGCATAAGAAAATAATTATTAGTCCGGATGAACCGGAAGCGTTTGTCCTTACCTGTAAAGGATTTATGGAAAGTTGAAAATTATTTTCTTGAAAAAACTAATAAGATAATCCCTGCTCTTTACTCAACAGTTCATTATTTTATATCAAAATCTATCACCACTTCTTCGGTGAGCGGATGGCTCTGGCAGGTAAGAATGAATCCCTGTTCTACTTCTTCTTTTTCCAGGGCATAATTTACATCCATATGTACTTTTCCTTCTACCAGCTTGGCACGGCAGGTACAGCATACGCCTCCTTTGCAGGCAAATGGCAAATCCGCACCCTGTTTTAATGCGGCATCCAAAATACTGTCACCTTTATAGGCCAGGTCCATGCTCATACTACGACCATCTAGCTTGATGGTTATTTTGCTTTTAGCAGTTTCGTCTCCATCATTTTCATATTCAGTAGTTATGATTTTTTTTGCACCGGGTATAGTGAAGAGTTCAAAATGAATGTCTTCTTTTTTCATTCCTGCCTCTTCCAGGTAAGCAGCAGATGAAAAGATCATTTCTTCCGGACCGCAAATAAATGCTTCATCCATATGAGCAAAGTCGATCATTTTGCTAAGCTCTTGCAGCTTATCAGCCTGTATGCGACCATAGTTTACAGCAGAGTCTGTTCTTTCCCTGCTCAAAACATAAGTGCAGGAAAACCTTTCCATGTATTTATTTTTTAATGCCTCTATATCTTCAAAAAAAATAATGGACTGGCGGTTCTTGTTGCCGTAAACCAGTTGAACCTTACTCTGTGGACGGCTGGATAAAATATGTTTTATGATAGACAATACCGGAGTGATTCCACTTCCGGCAGCTATGGCAAGATAATTACCACCAGGTTTTTTTACATTGAACTTTCCAGTAGGAGGCATTACCTCCAGCTCTTGCCCAACCTGTAAAACATCATTGGCAAAAGAAGAAAACTTTCCACCAGTTACTTTCTTTACTGCCACCTGTAATTTTTCTTCGTGTGGTGCACGGCAGATGGAGTAAGACCTGCGTAGTTCTTCTCCATTTTCTATATGTTTAATGGTTATATTTTGTCCTTCATTGTAACTGAAAACTTCTTTAAGTTCTGCAGGAACAACAAAAGATATACTTACACAATCAGGCGTTTCCCTGGTGACTTCTGCTACTTTTAATTTATGAAAATGTACTGCCATATTATTTTATTATGCCTGTAAGCAATTGTTGCACTATGTTGTTTTCCAGTGCTTTTACATTATTGAGTTTATTGTATTTCTGCCAAAATTCCAGTCCACGAAGTGCAGACAGTATAGTAAGTGCTGCTACCTGCGGCTGATGATTTTTAAATTCTCCCGCAAGTATTCCCTGTTTTATGATCTGCACCATACGGTTCTCATAATTTTTCCTTTGTTGAAGAAATTCTGAAAGCCAGGGTTCCGGAAGATGCCGCCATTCATGGTTGGCCACAAAAAGCATATCGAAATTGCTTAAGGTGGTTTTTATGTGAAAACGAATGAGTTTTTCCAATTTTTTTGAAGATGAAATTGGTTCCTCTGTTATTTCATCAAGGTTATTGGTAAAAGCCTCTGCAACTTCTCCGCAAATATTTCTCAGCAGTTCTGCTTTACTGTTTATGTGATTGTATAAACTTGGTGCTTCTACATTTAACTGCTCCGCCAACTCACGCATGGAGGCTGCATTGTAGCCTTTTTCACGGAACAGCAAAGAAGCCACCTTTGTAATAACAGCTGACTTTGTTTGTTTTTTTGTAGTTAGAATTTTTGCCAAAAACTTTTTTTACAAAACTAACAGTTATTAGTTTTATATACTAAGAAGTTAAAAAACCAATTCATGTTTCTAGAACGCAAAACCATGTTAATCATCTATAAATACCGCTTTATTAAAACGACCTCATTAATTTATTATTAAATTTGCAGCTTAAATTTAGAATTCATGCAATTAGCAGCTGTAGATAAGGTAGACTCAATAAGTGCCGAAGATTTTAAGAATAACTATTACAATAAAAAAATTCCTGTAATTATTACTGACCTGGCAAAGAAATGGCCGGCTTATGAAAAATGGAACTTTGATTATTTTATAGATAAAGTTGGAGAGGCAGAAGTGGGTGTGTACAATAATGTAAAAAGTGATTCTTACACACCAATTAATACAGCAGATGCTTATATGAAATTTGGGGAATACCTGAAAAAAGTAAAAGCTGGTCCGCTGGATCTGAGGATATTTTTGTTCAATATTTTTCAACATGCACCTGATATTGTAAAAGATTTTAGCTTCCCTGAAGAACTGATGACTGGTTTTGTAAAAAAATATCCAATGCTTTTTGTAGGGGGTCAGGGTTCTATTACTCACATGCATTTTGACATTGATATGAGCCACATCCTGCATACACAGTTTATTGGTAAAAAACGGGTTCTCCTTTTTCCTCATGAAGAGCAGCATAAGCTCTATCGCAAGCCATGGGAAGTACTCAGCCTGGCAAATTTTGCTAATTATTCTGAAAGTTTTGATTATGAAAATTTCCCTGCTGTAAAAAAGGCCAAAGGCTATGAAGTGATCCTGGAGCATGGGGATACTTTATTTATGCCGGCAGGTTTCTGGCACCATATGGAATATATCGAAGCAGGTTTTGCAATGAGCCTCCGTGGCCTGCAAAAAGACCTGGGTGGAAAAATAGATGGCGTATGGAAACTCTTCGGCATGCGGGGCATAGATACCATGATGAAAAAAACCGCACCAAAATGGTGGTATGATAGGAAATTAAAGCAGGTAAAAGACGGGGCTGAAAAAGAAATTAAGGCTGCTTAAGTCGAGCCACCTTCATCCATAGAGCGGTTAATAAAGTTTACCATTGGCTGCATAGCTTTAAATGCAGTGGTAGCCTTTTTTCCAAAATCTTTATCAGTTACCTCTGCGTCTGTAAAAGTTGTACTAGCTATAAAGCTCTTCAATTTCAAAAACTCGATAGCCTTGTTATCTTCGTCATATCCTTTTGGCGGTCGTACAAGACTATCATTTTTATTAATTCCTTCAGGAAAATACTTTTTGAAACTGGCAGCAGATATTATTTTCTTCCATTCCGCCAGGTTGTAATCTATCTCCTGTCTCACCTTTGCTAAAACCGGAGCGGGAGGACCCCATACGCCACCGGCTATAAAACTGGCACCTGGTTGTATATGCATATAAAAGCCAGCCTTATCAGATTTTTTTCCGCCCTCATTTATGTAAATGGCCATATTGTTTTTATAAGGCATTTTGTTTTTACTGAAACGCACATCCCGGTTGATGCGGAACGTACATTGCTTTGGGAGTAAATGCCCCACACCCGGCTGAAAGCCAGCAATAGATTTGATCATTTCGCCGGCAAGTTGGTCTATATTTTCTTTGGCTTGTTCGTAAGCGGGTCTGTTTGCATCAAACCAAGATTTATCATTATTCTTTTGTAAAGAACGGAGAAATTGTAAAGTTGATTTTTCGATCATAACTGTAAAATCCGTGTTTAAGAAATCGTCATTTTTAATTTTTCTTTCAGTTCTTGTATGAGCGGGTACTTTTCTACCATCAGGCGATACTGCTCTTTTTTATTTAATGGTTGTACTTCTTCAACAACTGTTTCTTTATCTTCCTTAACGTCTACATCGTATTTTAGTTTGCGGTTGCTGAATTTTTCCTGCACAAAATCCACAATCAGTGCTCTTTCATTGCGAATAAATTTGGATTGTAACTCACTTGAAGCAATGAACATAAAATTATCATTGTCTATGATCTTTATCCTGGCTCTTTTTAGTTCCGCTGCGGTGCTGTCTTTATTATTCTCGTGTAAGATTTGGGCTATTTGATGTATAGCGGTTTGCAGTTTTTCTACAGTAATTTCTTCGGCTACTATTTCTACATCTATCCTTTTCGCAATAGCCTTCTGTATTTTTTTCAGGGATGAAAAAGAAGGAGTTTCTGCCTCAGCCATATCCCTGGCAGAAGGTTGTTCTTTTTTACTTACAGCCTCTTTTTCTATGGTAAGAGATGCTTCAGAAGAAGATGTCTCTTCCGGCTCTCTTACCATTTCGATCTCAGGCTCCTCAGTTGTATATTTTTCTTTTTTTACAGGCGGCGGCGCACTTATAATGGGCAGTTTTCTAAATGCTACAGGTCGTACGTTGTCAAGAGATTTTTTTTTTACCATTCCCCCATCATTTCCTGATAGCTCCATGGCCTGCCCGAGGTAAGTGAGTTTGATCAATGCCAGCTCCAGGTAAAGTTTTTTATTCCTGGCCTGTTTGTAGCCAATGGAAGTATCCGTGAGAATGTTCAGCGCACCTATCATCCAGTTTGTCGTCACCGTCTGGGCTACCTGCATATATTTCTTTTTAAAACCCTCGGCTACATCCAGCAAGGAAACTACTTTAGGATCTGTGCTCACCAAAAGATTTCTCAAAAATTCCATCATGCCCTCCAGGAAGGTATCTGCCTCAAAACCTTTTTGTATGATGGTATCAAATAAGAGCAAAGCTTCATTTAGCTGTTGTGTATGCAGGAAATCCAGCATGCTGAAAAAATAATCTTCATCCAGAATATTCAGGTGCTCCAGTGTATTGGCATAAGTAAGTGTCCCGTTGGTAAAACTCACTATTTTATCCAGGATACTAAGTGCATCACGCATACAACCTTCACTTTTTTGGGCGATTACATGGAGAGCCGTTTCTTCCGCAGTGATATTTTCTTTTTCACAAATTTCCTGCAGGTGTGCCACTGTATCAGCTGTGGTTATTCTTTTAAAATCAAATATCTGGCAGCGGCTGAGTATGGTGGGAATGATCTTATGCTTTTCCGTAGTAGCCAAAATAAAAATGGCAAACGGAGGAGGTTCCTCCAGCGTTTTTAGAAATGCATTAAAAGCTGAGCTACTGAGCATGTGTACCTCATCCACTATATATACTTTATAATCTCCGGCCTGAGGAGCAAAGCGCACCTGCTCTACCAGGGACCTTATATCATCCACCGAATTGTTGCTTGCAGCATCCAGTTCATGAATGTTCATGGAGGTGCCATTGTCAAAGCTCACACAGCTATGACAAACGTTACAGGCCTCGCCTTCCGGCGTTTTATTGGTACAGTTGATTGTTTTGGCAAGAATCCTTGCACAGGTAGTTTTACCTACACCCCTGGGACCACAAAAAAGAAATGCATGTGCCAGCTGATTGTGGGTAATGGCATTTTTTAATGTAGTAGTTATATGTTGCTGGCCTATAACAGTACTAAAGTTCTGCGGCCTGTATTTCCTGGCTGAAACGACGAATTTTTCCATTATCTTTTTTTCCTAAAACCTGTTGATTATTTATTAAAAGCGACGAACAATTGCTTTAATCAATGTACAAAATTATTACAATATGGGGTGCCTTTTAAATTCTTTTTCCCGATCAAATAAATAGCGAAATGTTCCCAGCTTCCTGCTCTGTTTTACATCTCCGAGTGAAGCTGCTATATTGATCATTTTCGGGTTGAAATCCCCGATCCATTGCATTTCGTATCGTTCGTAATGCATGGATGGTTGTTGCACAATTTTGGCACTTTCCCCAACTATATAAGCATCTATTCCCTTACCATGCCATTGGGGAACTACACCAAATACGATCCCTGTAAATTTTTTATTAGGTTTGGAAAACCTGACCCATAAAAACTTTAGTTTGTGCCAGAGATCAAATTTTCCGTGAAGGTATTTAAACCATTGGTTCAGATCGGGCAGGTTTACAAACATAGCTATCGGCTCTTCCTTGTGGTATGCAAACCAGATCAGTCTTTCATCCATTACCGGTTTCATTTTATTAAACATGATGGCCACTTGTTTTCTTTCCAATTGTTTTAATCCGCCATGGCCAGCCCAGGCGTCGTTATATACTTTAGTGAAATCACCCACATATTTATCAAGGTTGGATTTTTTTACATGAGCGGCACTCTTTTCCGGGTCTTTTTCATGAACATTATGCCTGTCCCAGATCTTTTGCTCCAATGGTTGTTTTGGATCCATGTCAAAACATATCTGCTCAAAAAACAGTTTAAAACCAAAATTGGAAAATAGGTTTTCGTAATAAGGCGGATTGTAATTCATACAATACATAGGCTCCATAAAACCTTTTATAACCAAACCCCACCACCTGTCTCTTTCACCAAAATTGATCGGCCCATCCATAGCATACATTCCCTTTTCCTCCAGCCATTTTTTAGCGGCATCAAAAAGTAAATTTGCTGCAGACTGATCATCTATACATTCAAAAAAACCGATACCTCCCACCGGGCCTTCATCTCCTTTGGTTTTGTATTTTTTATTTACGAAGACTGCAATTCTCCCAATGATCTTCCCATTGTCATTTTTTAATAAAAACCTTTGCAGGCTGCCAAAACGAAATGATTTATTTTTTTTCTCATCAAAAACCTCTTCCACATCCTTATTTAAAGGTTGTATCCAGTTTGAGTCGTTTTTGTAAATGGATTTGGGAAGGGCTATAAAATCTGCGGCATCTTTTGCAGAACTAACCTGGTAAATTTGCATGGGTAAAATTACATTTTTACCAACGAAAAAGTTTTTAAATAACTCGTGTTAATCCGACTTTTCTTCTGTCTGATTTCTTTCATTATCTTTTTCGTATACGTGATGATTTTCTTTGGGTTTTTCTTTTATCACAACGGTTTCACCGCTTTCATCCATTTCAACTTTTTCTATTTCTATTATTTTAGTACTCACGGCATATTTGCTTGGCCTGATCATATCTCCATAATGCAACGCATAGAACTTGGTAAATTCTGCACCAAAATAGAGGATAAGTGCAGAATAATATACCCAGGTCAGTAAAACGATTAATCCGCTGGCTGCACCAAAAGCGCTACCCACTTTGGTGGAACTGATATAATAGGATATAGAAAATTTACCAATCATGAAAAGAATTGCCGTAGCAATTGCGCCGGCTTTCACGTGCCTCCACCTGATATTCGCATCTGGGAGTACTTTGAAGATAATGCCAAATATAAAACTGATGGTAATGAAATTGATCAACAAATTAATTATGTAAAATACGATCACAGTCACTTCAGGAAAAGAGCGTATGAGGTAATCACTCAATCCATCTATCAGGGAAGAAACAGCAAGGGTAACCATTAATAAAAATCCAAGACTTATTATTATAGAAAAAGACAAAAATCGGTCAGTTAAAAACTTAAGCCAGCCTTTTTTCGGTACTGGCTTCAGCCTCCAAATCTGGTTTACAGAAGTTTGTATCTCGGCAAATAATGCCGTAGACCCAATAAGCAGAACTAATAAACCGATTAGAAAAGAGACTGTTCCTCTTCCTTCAAGTGAGACATTTTTTATTACAGCCTGCACCATAGCAGCAGCATCCACACCAACAAATCCTGCCAACTGCATAAAAAGCTCTCCCTGCACTGCTTCTTTTCCAAGGAATATGCTTCCCAAGGTAATAATTACTATAAATAAAGGCGCCAGGGAAAATATAATCGTGTAAGCCAGAGACCCGGCAAGTTTTGTTACCTTATCATCAATAAATCCATTGAAGGACTTCTTTAAAACACTCCATATAATTTTTACTTTGTCTTTTCCTTTAGCTACGCTCAATGTCATTTCTTTTTTCAAGTTATTGTAATTATAAAACTGAATATAGTCAGAATTCAGTCTTTGGTGGTGAATTCTTACATAAATCATGCAAGTTCATTGGCAGGTAAAATATTCTCATGCGGTATGATGTTTGAAGGAATATGAACAAATTAAACATTATGCGACCAATTTGGACAGGTGCCATTGGATTTGGCCTGGTGAATATACCGGTAAAATTATACAGTGCCACACAAGGAAGTGAACTTAGCCTGAATATGCTCGACAAAAAAGACCATGCACACATCAAATATATACGTGTAAACGAACATACAGGAAAAGAAGTAGAATGGGGGAATATTGTAAAGGGGTACAAGCTTGATGAAAATTATGTCATCCTGGATGATAAAGATTTTGAAAAAGCCAATGCTGAGAAAACGAAAAGCATCGAGATATCAGATTTTGTAGATGAAAAAGAAATTGATGCGGTTTATTTTGAAACACCATATTATGTGGTACCCGATAAAAGCGGTACCCGTGCTTACAATCTTTTGCATGCTGCATTATTAAAGACCGGTAAAGCCGGGGTTTCCACTTTTGTAATGCGGAGCAAAGAAGGGTTAGCTATTCTCCGTGCAAATAAAGACTTGATCCTGCTAAATCGTATTCGTTTTGAAGAAGAGATTAGGGACACCGCAGACCTGCCTTTACCTAAAACTGCAGCACCAAAACCTGCAGAATTAAAAATGGCCATATCTCTTATAGATCAATTGTCGGGTAAATTTGACATTAGTAAATACAAGGATACTTACACAGAAGCATTGATGAAACTCATCAAAGCAAAAGCAAAGGGTAAAAAAATTGCTGAGCCAAAAATGAAAGTGGTGCACAATAAAACAAAGGACTTGATGGAACAACTTAAAGCCAGTCTGGAAAAGAAAAAAGCTTCATAAACCTTTCTAACCCTTCAAACCTTTCAAACTTTCCTCAATGGCTGATCTGAAAAAATATGCATCAAAGAGAGATTTCAAATCTACTCCGGAACCTACGGGCGGAAAAGGTAGTGGTGAAAAACTGCAATTTGTTGTACAGCGGCACAAGGCCTCCCACTTGCATTATGACTTCAGGATTGAAATGGATGGAGTGCTCAAAAGCTGGGCTGTACCCAAAGGTCCATCTTTAAATCCTGGAGATAAAAGGCTGGCCATGATGGTAGAAGATCATCCATATGATTACAAAGATTTTAAAGGTGTGATACCTGATGGCTATGGTGCGGGTATTGTAGAAATATGGGACAAGGGCTGGTATACAGATATGGAAAAAAATTCGGGAGCCGATGCTGAGAAAAACCTTAAAAAGGAATTGAAGTCTGGTAGTATAAAAATAGTATTGCATGGCAAAAAACTAAAAGGAGAATTTGCCCTGGTAAAAATTAAACCAAGAAACGGAGATACTAAAGACAACTCCTGGTTGCTGATAAAACACAATGATAAATATGCTGTGGATAGTTATGACAGTGAAGAAGAAACCCCGAAGAATTCCCCGATAAATAAATGGCTGGCAGAAAACAAGAAACCTCAAAAAAAAAATTCTACAACTCAAGGACAGCCGGCAAAAAAATAACTGATCCGGTAAAACCCATGCTGGCTAAAGAAGTCGACAAACCTTTTGATGACAAAGATTGGGTCTTTGAAATAAAATGGGATGGATATAGGGCAGTAGCAGAAGTAGATCACGGCGATGTAGCATTGTATTCCCGCAATGGAAATTCTTTTATTTCTGATTATCCGGAAATTGTGGATGCGCTTGGGAAAATACAGCAGCAGGCAGTTTTAGATGGAGAAGTTGTTGTTGTTGATGAAGAAGGACACGCCAGCTTCCAGGCATTGCAGCATTATGAAAGCAAGCCCGGTCAGCAATTGGTTTATTATGTTTTTGATCTGCTGGCGCTAAATGGGGAGGAGACTACCGGGCTCACTCTGCTTGAGAGAAAAGAATTATTAAGAGAAGTCATTCCTGAAAATGGATTGATAAAATATTCAGATCATGTTGTTGCCGAGGGTAAATCTTTTTTCAACATTGCGCTTCAGCAAGACCTGGAAGGCATCATGGCCAAAAAAGCTTCCAGCAATTACCATAAAGGATCCCGCTCTGCAAACTGGCTGAAAATAAAACAACACAAAACCGATGAAGCTGTAATTGTCGGCTATACGGAACCTACTGGAAACCGGCCCTATTTTGGGGCTTTGGTTTTGGCTCTAAAAAAAGAGGGGGCCTTACATTATGCCGGACATACCGGTACCGGTTTTTCAAATGATAAATTGAAAGAAGTTTATAGGTTGCTGAAAAAAATAGAAACAGAAAAATCGCCTTTCCCGGAAAAAGTAAAAACAAATATGCCGGTTACCTGGGTGAAACCAGAATATGTGGCCGAAATAAAATTTACCGAAAAAACAATAGATGGAAAAATGCGTCACCCGGTTTTTTTGCATATGCGCCCGGATAAAAACCCCAAAGACATAGAAATGGAAAAAGAAAAAATTGAGCAGAAAACGCCTTCGGCTAAACAGCCGGCAAAGAAAAAAGCGGCACCTGCAAAATCAGCAGCACCTGCAAAAAAAACTCCGGTCAAAAAAGAGAAAGACCTGGAAAAAATCGGCGGTAAAAATGTCCGTATTACAAACAGGGATAAAATATATTTCCCTGATGATAAAGTGACGAAAGGCGATGTGATCGATTATTATCAAACAATGGCAGAGTATATTTTACCTTACCTGAAAGACAGGCCGGAAAGCCTGAAACGAAATCCTGGCGGAATTGAAGACAGTGGTTTCTTTCATAAAGATGCCGGCGAGGAAGCACCATCTTTTGTAAAAATTTTTCCTGTTTATTCTGAAAGCAGCGATAAAACAATTGACTACATCATCTGCAACGACAAGGCTACTCTTGCATATATGAATAACCTGGGCTGTATAGAAATTAACCCCTGGAACAGCACAACTAAAAAGCCAGATAATCCCGATTACCTGATCATAGATATAGACCCAAGTGATAAGAATACTTTTGAACAAGTGATAGAGACAGCAATCTGCTATAAAAAAATTCTGGACAAGGCGAAAGCAGATTGTTATTGTAAAACTTCCGGTTCTACCGGCCTGCATATATTTTTACCGATGGGCAAAAAATATGATTATGAAGCAGTGAAAGATTTTGCTCATTTGCTCAGTTCTATGGTGCAGCAGGAATTACCAAAATTTACGACGCTGGAACGCAATCTAAAAAAACGAGGAAATGCCAGGATCTACCTGGATTATCTTCAAAACCGGAAAGGACAAACACTGGCTTCTGCATATAGCCTGAGGCCAAAAAAAGGTGCAACAGTAAGTACACCATTGGAATGGAAAGAAGTAAAAAAAGGATTGCATACGTCAGCTTTTACCATGCACAACATCCTGGATCGGGTAAATAAAAAAGGGGATTTGTTTAAAGGGGTTTTAGGAAAGGCCGTGGATATTAGTAAATGTTTGGAGCTGCTGGGGGAGTGAAAAAAGTTTACTTTGATTATTCATTTATTCAGGATAAGACCATAGTTAAAAATTAGGGTGTGATGTTTATTGTTTACAATTTTAGTATATTTGTATCGCATCGAAACGTTTCGTACGTCTGAGAGTTGGCATCGCAAGATGTAGCACTATTCCCCGATGCAAAAATAATTTAAGCCGATGTAGTTCTTACGTCGGCTTTATTTTTTTTGATATACATAGTGGCAAATACAAGATCACCTCTTTCTTCGGCCATGACCACACAATAAGCTTTTTGATTAAAGT
>JBBQYS010000001.1:0-119376 GCA_038208485.1 Chitinophagales bacterium | reverse complement strand
AGGACTACAGCGGATAGCCGCAACTGAAGTTTAATAAAGAAATACAGCTGACAGCCCCAAAAAAAATCATTATTTTTGCCCTCCAAAAAAAACATCAACATTCATGTTCAATAGTTTATCAGAGAAATTAGAATCAGCTTTCAAAAACATTAAAGGCGAGGGCAGGATAACCGAACTCAATATTGCCAATACGCTGAAAGAGATCCGTCGTGCACTTGTAGATGCTGATGTGAATTATAAAATAGCAAAAGAGTTTACTGATACTGTAAAGGAGAAAGCACTTGGTTCTAAAGTATTGATGGCTGTGAATCCAGGCCAGCAGATGGTGAAAATAGTTCAGGATGAACTGACTGAACTGATGGGCGGACAGGAGAGCGAATTTAATATCTCCGGAAATCCGGCTATTATTCTTGTGGCCGGCCTGCAGGGTAGTGGTAAAACGACGTTTTGTGGTAAGTTGGCCAACTATCTGAAAACTAAGAAAGGAAAATCACCTTTGCTGGTTGCCGCAGATATTTATCGTCCTGCGGCGATTGATCAGCTGGAAGTGTTGGGTGGACAGATTGGTGTGGACGTATTTGCGGAAAGAGAGAATAAGGATGTGGTTTCTATTGTACAAAATGCCATTAAAGAAGCCAAAAGCAAGAATAAGAATGTAATTATTATAGATACTGCCGGACGTCTTGCTGTGGATGAGGCGATGATGCAGGAAGTTGGAAACCTTAAATCTGCCATCAATCCTCAGGAGATTTTGTTTGTGGTAGATAGTATGACAGGTCAGGATGCGGTGAATACTGCAGCTGCCTTTAATGAAAGACTGGATTTCAGTGGTGTGGTGCTTACCAAACTAGATGGTGATACCCGTGGTGGTGCGGCACTTTCTATTCAATACACGGTGCAGAAACCAATCAAGTTTAGCAGCAGTGGTGAGAAAATGGATACACTGGATGTGTTTTATCCCGAAAGGATGGCGCAGCGTATTTTGGGCATGGGTGATATTGTGAGCCTGGTAGAAAAAGCACAGGAACAGTTTGATGAAGCAGAAGCTGCCAAATTAGAAAAGCGCATCAGGAAAAATCAATTTGATTTTGAAGATTTCAAAACCCAGCTTCAGCAGATCAAGAAAATGGGAAACCTAAAAGACCTGATGGGTATGATACCCGGAGTAGGCAAGCAGATAAAAGATGTAGATATCAATGACGATTCTTTTAAGGGAATTGAAGCTATGATCAACTCCATGACCGTGGTAGAACGCCGAAACCCTGACCTGATCAATCCCTCCCGTAAGGACCGTATAGCCAAAGGAAGTGGAAAGGATATAGCTGAGGTAAATGCTTTCCTGAAGCAATTTGAGCAGATGAAAAGCATGATGAAGATGATGAATAAGATGCCAATGGGCAAGATGCCGGGTATGGGGAGGAGGTAAATTTGAGTTTCTTTAGTTGTAGTGAGCAAATTAGTATAAGAATTTCAATTAATTTTTGGAAATAAAAACCCTGGGTATTATCTTTGCCCTCCTTCCGAACAATTGGAAAGTAAAGAAACCCTATTTATTCACAACCAAGAAAATTTCTATTTTTTATGGCTGTCAAAATGAGATTACAGAGACATGGCTCCAAGAAGAGACCATTCTATTTCATCGTTATTGCGGATGCCCGCAGTCCCCGCGATGGTAAATTTATTCAAAAACTTGGATCGTACAATCCGCTGACTGTTCCTGCTACTATACAGGTAGACCGTCAGAAAGCATTGGAATGGTTACAAAAAGGTGCTCAACCCACTGATACTGTACGCCGTATCCTTTCTTTCAAAGGAGTACTTTACCTTAAACACCTGCTACGTGGTGTGAGCTTAGGCTTATTTGACGAAGCAGCTGCAATGGAGAAATTTACTGCATGGACCAGTGAGCATGATGAGCAGGTATCACAAAGGCAAGGCGCCCACAGAAAAGCACGCCAGGAAAAACGTAATGTTCCTGTAGTGAGAAAAGTGGACGAGTCTGATGATGCAATTGCTGCCTCAGCCGCAGTTGAGACGAATGAAACAGAGGAAGCAAATGAAACAAAAACTGAATTTACTGACGAAACTGTAACAACAGAAGAAGCAGCTGCAGAATTGGCAAGTCCGGAAACAGCTGTTGCTGATGCCGCTGCTGTAACTGCTGAAGCTGAAGCAGAAGAAAGCAAATCAGAAGAATAATTTTATTTGTAAAAAAACTTTAGCCCCGCTATATGCGGGGCTTTTTTTGCAGTTTATTGCACAGGCTTTATTGCCTTGTTCAATCGTGCAGAACTTAATCTATAAAAATTGTGAATCATTGAGCTGCTGAAATTTATTAAGTTATTTTACCTTTATTAATTATGGAGCAATATTATAAAATAGGAAAACTTGCTGCCAGTACCGGGCTAAATGGAGAAGTAATTCTTGAGCACAGTCTTGGGAAGAAAACTGCGCTACCCGGACTGAAAGCGCTTTTTATAGAAAATAAGAAAGATAATTTTCTCCCTTATTTTATTGAGAGAGCAACTGCCAGGAACGAACATACAATTATCCTAAAACTGGAGGGGATAGAAACTGTAGAGCAAGCCAGGAAAATGACGCCAAAGCCCGCCTGGCTTACTGAAGGAGATTTTAAAAAGCATACGGCTGCTGGCTCACCGCTGAGTATGTTAGGTTTTTCTTTGATAGATGGTAGCAACGACCTTGGTGAAATAATAGAGGTTATCGAACAGCCACACCAGGTACTTTGCACAATTTTGTACAAAGGAAACGAGGCTTTAGTACCGGTTCACCAGGATAACCTGAAAAATATTGATAAAAAACACCGAAAGGTATTTGTAACAATTCCTGACGGCCTGCTTGATATTTACGGTTAAGGATTTATTCTGAAGAACATATAATCGGGATCCTCTTTACTTTTTACCACGTAATCATTACTTCCATTCAACCTCAATTTAGTTACAGCAAGGGTATCCCAGTATTGCTTCTGCTGCTGGGGTACTGGAAAAAAATGTAGGTCCTGGTAATTAGTGCATGGCTCAGCTGGATTTGCAGAGTAACCATAATTATTTCCTGAACTTACTGCTGTGAGTAAATAGAGGCCCGGTTGTCCACTAACAAGTGAAATGGCAAGCCTGTTGTAAGGTGCAACCCGGCTGTATAATGTGAAAATCCCACCTCCACCATAATTTGGAAAACTCCCTTCTGTGACAAGTGGATTGAATTCAATATTTGCAAAATTTAAAACAGGATTTCCATTCACCATTACTACTTTATATACCTGGAATTGTATATACCTGGAAGTGGTTAAATTCCTGGGAATATAGTTAGTTCCGGAAATAGTATGAACTGTATCACTAATAATTGAAGTCAGCTTCAGCGTATCATTTACCCTGAGTATCCTGGGAAAATTTAAAGCTTGTATGTTGCTTATTGCTGTGTCATTTTTATATGTAGTACATTCATTTATATATCTGTCACCACACTGAAATGCAGGGGTAAAAAGTACATAAGTCACCATTAAAATTAGCAGTCCGGATTTATTTGTCATTTTTAAGGGGTTTATTCACAGACAGTGCGAAACAAATTATTGCTGCTTTATTAATAAAAAAATTAAATCCCTTAAAAGCTAAGTTTTTAAAGGGTACAAGCAAAGAAATTAAGTAATTTCATACATAGTGTCAGATCAAATAACATATGCTTCAGGCTCTACATCCGGGCAACGCATCATAGCTCATTTTGACCTCGATTCATTTTTTGTGTCGGTAGAGATCCTGCTTGATCCGTCCTTGAAAAGCAAAGCTGTGATGATTGGTGGAAGTAAACGGGGAATTGTAAGTACCTGTAGCTATGAAGCCCGAAAATTTGGAGTGCACTCGGCTATGCCTTCTACTAAAGCAAAGCAACTCTGCCCTCATGGGATTTTTGTGAAAGGGAACTACAGCGAGTACAGTAAGTATTCACGTCGGGTTACAGAGATCATTGCAGAAGCTGCACCTCTTTTTGAGAAAGCAAGTATAGATGAATTCTATATTGACCTGACCGGGATGGATAAATATTTTGATCCATTAAAATGGACGATAAAACTCAGAGAAAAAATAATTGAAGACACGGGATTGCCCATTTCATTTGGACTTGCTTCCAACAAAATGCTGGCAAAAATGGCAACCAACAGTGCCAAGCCAGACGGGTATCTACAGGTGCCTTTTGGGCAGGAAAAAAACTTTTTGGCGCCACTCCCTGCTTCTGATATTCCCGGAGTTGGAGCTCATACAAAAGAAGTATTGGCTTCACTCAGCATTTACAGGATACAGGATATCTATGATAAGGGCGAGGCCCTGCTGGAAGAAAGACTGGGAAAATGGGGTAAAGATCTTTGGATGAAAAGCCAGGGTATTCATACCAGCGAAGTCTCCAGTTATCATGAAGCCAAAAGTGTGAGTAGTGAAAATACCTACATGGAGAATATCATTGATACTGTGTACATAGAAGCAGAACTGGTCAGGCTTACAGAAAAAATCTGCTTTGAGCTGAGGAGTGATGGAAAAATGGCAGCATGTGTAGCAGTAAAGATCCGTTACCCGGATTTTGTGACCCAGAGCCGACAAGCTGCAATCCCGGCCACATATGCAGATGATGAGATTATACCGATCGTAAAAACATTATTTACCAAATTATATAAAAAAGGAACGCCTATCCGCCTACTTGGAGTAAGGTTGAGTGATTTTAAACAGGAAAATATTCAAGGGAATATGTTTAATGACATCGAAAAGAAATCAGGGCTGTACAAAGCCATCGATAATGTAAAAAACAAGTACGGAAAAACGAGTGTGAAGAGAGCTTCATCAAACTGATCAGGAATCTATCAGGTCATATAAAGTTTTTTTCTCTAAAATTTTCAGTGTTGCATCCCTGGTCATAATCATCATCCTCTTCAGTCCGCAATTGGTTTCATTGCAATCTTCACATTTTTTATAAAAATTCAAGCTCACACACGGAAGCATAGCTATTGGTCCTTCTATGATCCTGTACACTTTTGCAAGCGTTATTTTTTTTGGAGATTCAGGTAAAAAATATCCTCCTCCTTTCCCCTTTTTGCTATCGAGGATGTCACTTTTTTTTAATTCAAGCAGGATGCTTTCCAGGAATTTGACAGGTATGTTCTTCTTTTCTGCAATTTCTGAGATCAGCACAGGACCTTCGCCATATTTGCCCGCAAGAAAGCCTAAAGCTTTTAATCCATACTGTGTTTTTTTGGAGATCATTCCTGCAAAACTAAACATAAAACCCCATCTCTCTAAAACCTCTTGTTCATTAGTCTACTGAATTAATAGACATTTATTTTTTCCTTTGACTTTAGTCCTTTAGATTTGTCCACTAAACCGGTAGATTATGGTGTTATTCCGGTAAATAATAATTCTTATTCTTAAAATGAATGTAGTAACAGAAGCCAATGTAGAAGAAATTGCAGAATCAATAGCAGCACTGTCATATTAAATTAAATGATCTTGTACGTGTAAAGATCAGGACTGCATCTCCGATAGCATATGATAGTTTTAAGGATTCAAGAACAGGAGGAGCTGCAATACTTATACATGAAACAAGCAATACAACAGCGGCAGCTTGTATGATCGTTTAATTTTTGAAGAAAAAATATGTCAGAAAAAGAGTTCATAGAAAAATTACAAAAACAAAAATCAGGCAATTCTATATTGCAGGATGACCAGGTAAATGCCGGACTTTTTCTAAGGTCACTTTATGATTTTCTTTTTTTATCTAAACAAAAAACTACTGGCAGCAGTGACTTGGAAGATGAACTAAAAAGTATAAAAAAGAAGTTTTCAGAATTAGTGCCTAATTTCTTAATGCATAGTAATGATACGATAGAAATTTCAGAGAAATTCTTTCAGTGTCTGCCTGAGCTTTATTCATCTTTGCTTGAAGATGCTAAAGCCGTGGTGGCATTTGATCCGGCTGCAGTAAATCTTGAAGAGGTGCTGATAGCCTATCCGGGCTTTTTTGCTGTAGCCACGTACAGGATTGCTCATGAGCTTGTAAAGCTTGGCGTAAAGATATTGCCAAGGCTACTTAGCGAATATGCGCACAGCCTTACAGGTATAGATATTCATCCGGGAGCAGATATTGGGGATTCATTTTTTATAGATCATGGTACCGGAATAGTAATTGGAGAAACAACTGTCATCGGGAAAAATGTAAAAATTTACCAGGGGGTCACGCTTGGTGCATTGTACGTTTCTAAAGAAATGGCTTCGGTAAAGAGACATCCCACAATTCAGGATGAAGTGATCATTTACAGCGGTGCTACCATTCTTGGAGGAGAAACCACCATAGGAAGATCAAGCATTATAGGTGGAAATGTCTGGTTGACTTATAGTGTGCCAGATCACTCAGTAGTGTATCATCAAAGTGAAATTAAAGTAAAAGACAATAACCCATTTCCAGAGCCACTCAACTTTGTTATTTAAAAAAAATAAAAAATAAAAAATATGAAAGTAGAAAATATACTGCAGACAATAGGCAATACGCCACATGTAAAAATAAACAAGCTCTTCGGAGGCGATCATCATGTTTGGATCAAACTGGAAAGAGCCAATCCGGGAGCAAGTATTAAAGATCGTATTGCGCTATCTATGATTGAAGATGCCGAGCAAAAAGGATTGCTCAATAAGGATTCCGTGATCATTGAACCAACCAGTGGAAACACAGGCATAGGCCTGGCTATGGTTGCAGCAGTGAAAGGATATAAAATTATTTTGGTCATGCCGGAAAGTATGAGCATAGAGAGAAGAAGGCTAATGGCTTTATATGGTGCTGAATTTGTACTCACACCAAAAGAAGGAGGGATGAAAGGTGCTATAGAAAAAGCCAACAGCCTGGCAGGAGAAACACCCAATTCATGGGTGCCAAAACAATTTGATAATCCGGCAAATATTGAGGTACATAAAAAGGAAACTGCAGCCGAAATCTTAAAAGATTTTCCTGATGGCATTGATGTAATGATAACTGGTGTTGGTACCGGGGGTCATATTACCGGTGTAGCAGAAGTGCTTAAAGCAAAGTTTCCCGAGCTGAAAGTTTTTGCTGTAGAGCCAGCACTATCTCCGGTAATCTCAGGTGGCGAACCTGGTCCACATCCTTTGCAGGGAATTGGTGCCGGTTTCATTCCAGCCAATTTGCACAAAGAACTATTAGATGGAGCTATACAGGTGAGCAAAGAAGATGCATTTAATTTTGCACAAAGAATGGCTAAAGAAGAAGGTGTATTGGTTGGGATTTCTACAGGAGCATCACTGGCAGCTGTTGCACAAAAATTAAAAGACATTCCAAAAGGTGCTACAGTACTTACTTTTAATTATGATACAGGGGAGCGGTATTTGTCAATTGAGGGTTTGTTTTAATCTTCTCTTTCAGCATATTCAATACTAAATAGTTGTTGCAAAAAAATTTATCGATTATAATTTTTACTCAATTGTGTGTGTTTATAGGAGACAAACTACAAGCTGGTGAGGAGTAAAATATTTTTTTGGGTAAACATTACATGAGGAAATTGCAGATCATGAATTTTTCTTCAATTGCTGCATCAATGCTCTGAAGATTTTTGGAACCGGAGCTTCCAGTTTCATTTCCTCTCCCGATGGTGAAACGAATTCAAGGCTAAATGAATGTAAGGCCATCCGGCTGATGACAGGCCTTTCTTCTTCTTCTTTTTTTGCGAGGTTGTATTTCTTTTTTACCTGGGAAAGAAAAACTGGTTTCCCATCTCCATAAATTGGATCGCAGGCAAGTGGATGACCGATCTCTTTTGCATGAACCCTTATCTGGTGGGTTCTGCCGGTATGTAATTCAAACTCAACCAATGCGTATTTTGAATAAGCTTCCAATACTGTATAATCCGTATGGGCTGGTTTACCAAGGCGGTGCACATTCATTGTGCCTTTTTTTGCGGGGTTTTCACCAATAGGTGCAGTGATGGAACCATTGGAAGCATTTGGTTCGCCAATAACAACTCCGATATATTTTTTTATAATTTTTCTTTCTGTAAACAGGTCACAAAGGTATTTATGCGCCACGGCATTTTTAGCAAATAAGATCAGGCCACTGGTGTCTTTATCTAGCCTGTGAACAGTAAAGACCTCTGGATACATTTCTTTCAGCAGATCTTTTAATGAAGGTTCTGATTGCTTTCTATCTGGTATAGAAAGCATGCCGGCAGGTTTGTTTATAGCAACAAATTCTGCACAGTCTAATATGATATCCTGCTTATTTACGTGCGGCATTCTGTAGAAGGAAAGCTTTTTTTTCGCTGTGGGTTTTAAATTTTCTTGGCTTTGCCTGTTTATCTTCTTTGAACTTTGCCGGCTTTTTGGTTTCAGTTTTTTCTACTGCTTTTTCAGCTTTTTTCTTTACTGTTTTTGCAGATGTATTTTTCCTGACCTTCGGAGTGTCATCCAATTCTTCCACAGCTTTTTTCTCCTGTTGTTTTTTTACTTTCGAAGCATTGAGGTATTTCAAAACCCGAACTTCTTTTTCACTCAGGTAGCGCCATTTGCTTCTTTCTACATTCTTTTTAGTTAGTCCCGCATACATTACACGATCAAGCCCTTTTACATCATAACCAAGCGATTCAAAAATTCTTCTTACGATCCTGTTTCTGCCACTATGTATTTCCAATCCGATAATTGATTTGTCTTTACTGTCTGCATAAGCCAGGCTATCCACATAAACAGCTCCATCTTCCAGTACTAATCCATTCACTATAGCATCAAAATGCGCTTTTGTGAGGGGTTTGTCCAACTTGGCTTCATATATTTTCTTTATCTCAAAGCTTGGGTGAGATAGTTTTTGTGTAAGGTCTCCATCGTTAGTTAGTAACAGAACACCAGAAGTATTTCTATCAAGCCTTCCTATAGGATATACACGCTCATCTGTTGCATGCTTTACAAGTGATAGTACTGTTTTTCTACCCTGAGGATCATCTGTTGTAGTAATAAAATCCTTTGGCTTATTCAGTAAAATATACACGAGGTTTTTTGTAACAAAACATTTTTTGCCATTGAAAAAAATTTCATCTTTTGGTTGCACTTTATATCCAGGTTCTGTCACCACGGTATCATTAACTTTTACCTGTCCTTTGCTGATGATTTCCACAGTTTCTCGGCGGGAAGCAATTCCACAATGTGCCAGGAATTTATTCAATGGCATTACTTCATGAGGATCTTTTGAACCTGGAGTAGTTGTAGAAGCAACGGTTGTTTTTTTGCTGGTAGCAGTTTTCTCCGGAGCTACAGGCTTTACTATGATGCCTTTTTTGGCCGCCATTCTTGCTTTATATTTTTCTTCTTTTAGGTTGTCAAAGTAGGCGTTCTTTTCTTTTCTTGCCTTTTTTTTCTCCTGGCGGAATTTTTCTTTGACTACACTGTTTTTCTTTTTTTCTGAAAACTTTTTAAAAGGATCCTGGCTCATAATAAATGTATTGCTGTTATTTCAACAGTAGATGAACCGCAAATTTACTCTAATTTTTTTTAGAGGCATAAAAAAAGCTCCGCTTAATAGCGAAGCTCTTAGTAGGGTTTGGGAAATATTATCTTAATAAAATGGTGCGGATAGGACCGCCATCGATAGAGATTGTAGCTATTCTGTCACAAGCGCCATTTCCGTAATCTAATACTACAGTATGGTTTGGTACTTCCATTCTTTTTCGTCCGCTAACAATATTCTCGCAACTTACTTTTTTCAACAAAGGAATTGTGATCACACATGTCCGGGTTAAACCATTTGAATTAGAATGTGAAGATTGTCCCCTGATCGTAAATTCATCGTCAAGTGGCTGCCCCGGCGTGTTCAAACCTGCTGTTTGTACAACAGCATGTATACTATTGTGAATCCAAAATCTGCCATCTGGAGCGGTAATCTTTCCGTTTTCTACCTTGCGCCTCCAGCTTTTTTCAGTAGCAGTACTTGTATTTGTGTGAGTAATGATTCCTTCTCTTTTGAAATTGTTTACAAAATAATTATCAAAAGTCATCACGGCAGTTGAGCCGGGTCTCCTAAGAGAATCAGATAAATTGATATTTATCTTTCCTTTCCTTGTCACACCATTATAAGTACAACCTGTTCCAAAATCAATTACAATTAGTTTTGGAAAACCAGTCTGTGGAGTCACTGTGATAATAGCACAACCTGTAAGCAAGCGGTCAGCGGTGCCACCGGTAAAATCGTTTCCCTGAAGATTACGGGATGCAGTAGCTTCAAATAACACAGCATCATCTTCACTGGTTAGATTTTCTGTTAGTGCATCATCAGTAGTTAGGGCATAAGTTTCAGTATTTGCATCTGTCTGTTTATCAGCCTTTTTACAACTGCTGATTGATGCAAGGATAATAAGGCATAAGCCAAATACGATTTTTGTTTGTTTCATTTTATTATAAGTTTAATTTTTTCTAAAGGGTTAAAAAATTCTTTTGCAAAACATTTTGTTAATATCAGACGGATGAAGGTTTAAAAAGTTTAACCGGCAAAAAATAATATTTTTGGCAGATGGCTTAATAACGTGAAAGGAGCAATAAAATTTGATGGGATTAATTATAATCTAATCCTGACTGTAATTTTAAAAAAGGCAAGAGGAAATGAAATATTTTATAAAAAATCCCTGGTGGTTAAAAAAAATGTACCAGAGCAGGATATGGGAAATGCCTGAGGGGGATAAAGTATTGTACTTGACGTTTGATGACGGGCCACATCCTTCAATTACTACAGAGGTATTGGATACACTAAAAATTTACAATGCTAAAGGAACTTTTTTTTGTGTGGGAGCGAATGTAAAAAAATACCCTGAAGTATATAGCAGGATTATTGAAGAGGGCCACAGTGTAGGAAATCATACCATGCATCACCTAAATGGAAGCAAAGTAAACGACAGGCTCTACCTCGAAGATATACGTGAAGCAAAAAAGTATATTGATTCCAATTTGTTCAGGCCACCATATGGAAGATTGAGTTCTTTCCTGGCCAAACAATTAGCAGGGCCTGCATATAATTTCAAGATAGTCATGTGGTCGGTGCTTAGTGCAGATTTTGACCCGGAAGTTTCTAAAGAAGACTGTCTGAATAATGTGATCCTTAATGCTACCGATGGCAGTATTATTGTTTTTCATGATAGCAAAAAAGCGACTGATAAAATCCTTTTCGCTCTTCCGGAAGTGCTGGCCTATTTTACGAAAAAAGGATTCACTTTTAAATCATTGCAGGAATCTGCGATAAATAATACAATAAAACAACCAGAAGAAATTGAAGAATAATGATAGATACTCACGCACATATATATAGTGAAGAATACGGAAGCGCACACGCAGAAATGGTTAACCGAGCTTTAGAAGCAGGTATCAACAAAATATATATGCCGGCAATAGATTCATCAAGCCATGAAGCAATGATGGCAATAAATAAACAGTTCCCAATAAATTGTTTTCCTATGATGGGATTGCATCCTTGTCATGTAAAAGAAAATTATAAAGAAGAGTTAGGGCTGGTGGAAAGCTGGCTGGAGAAAGAGAAATTTTACGCTATTGGCGAAGCAGGAATAGACCTTTACTGGGACAAAACTTTTGAACAGGAGCAGGAAATTGCGCTAAGACACCAGGCTGAGCTTGCAATAAAATATGAGTTGCCAATTGTGCTGCATACCAGGAATGCCACACGAGAGACCATTGATATCATTAGTGATTATAAGTCCCGTGGGCTTAGGGGTATTTTTCATTGTTTCGGTGGTACTATAGAAGAAGCAAAGGAAATTATAGCACTGGGATTTTATTTAGGTATCGGAGGGGTGGCTACATATAAAAATGGTGGATTACAGGCAGTTCTCCCTCACATCTCCCTGGATAACCTGGTCTTGGAAACAGATGCTCCTTACCTGGCTCCTGTACCGCATAGAGGGAAAAAGAACGAGCCTGCATACCTTATCAGGATAGCTGAAGCTATTGCAACCATCAAACAAATTTCTAGAGAAGAAGTAATATCTACGACTGAAAAAAATGCAGAAAATATATTCTCTTCCTCATCCCACAAATAATAATTTTTTATGCTGTAATTTCAACCGATTTTTTTTTCAACAAATAATTACTTTTTCATGTCCGATCTTTCAACATCCAGGCTCTCTGCAATAGCAGATGAATTTGGAAGCCCCGTTTATATTTACAATACTGACCAGATAGATGAACAATACGAAAAATTAAAACTTGCCTTTGAAGATTGTAATGCAAAGATTTTTTATGCCTGTAAAGCGCTGACCAATATTAATATACTTAAGCATGTGCAAAGTCTTGGTGCTGCTATAGATTGTGTTAGTATCAATGAGGTAAAACTCGGACTGATGGCGGGTTTTGCCAAAGAAAATATTCTATTTACCCCCAACTGCGTGGATATTACAGAGATATTGGAAGCGAAAGACCTTGGTGTAAATATTAATATTGATAATATTTCTATCCTCGAACAATTTGGAAATAGGTTCGGTGATAGCTACCCGGTTTGCATCCGCCTCAATCCTCACATTATGGCAGGTGGAAATTATAAAATCTCTACCGGACATATAGATTCTAAATTCGGAATAAGCATTCACCAGATGAGGCATATAGAAAGAGTGGTGAAAAAAACCAACCTGAAGGTTGCCGGCCTGCACATGCACACGGGTAGTGAGATAAAAGATATCAATGTCTTCCTCATGAGTTTGCAGGTTATGTTCGAGATGGCAGAACATTTTCCTCACCTGGAATACATTGACCTGGGTAGTGGTTTTAAAGTTCCCTATGATGTACACGAAGTGGAAACTGATGTGCAGGCGCTGGGAAAAAAATTAAGTGAAGCATTAAAAAAGCATGAAGCAGAAACTGGAAATAAACTACAGGTATGGTTTGAGCCAGGCAAATACCTGGTGAGCCGGAGCGGGTATTTTGTTGTAAGTGCAAATGTGATCAAACAAACGCCGGCTGCAGTTTTTGTTGGTGTAAACAGTGGTTTCAATCACCTGATCAGGCCAATGTTCTATGAAGCCTTTCATCACATAGAAAATATTAGTAACACAGAAGGCACAGAGCGTATCTATAATGTAGTTGGTAATATTTGCGAAACCGACACTTTTGCGTGGGATCGTACTCTGGCTGAAGTTCGTGAAGGCGACTACCTCGTTTTTTATAATGCGGGGGCATATGGTTTCGAAATGAGCAGCAACTTTAATAGCAGGCTAAGACCTGCCGAGGTTATGGTTACAAATGGTGAAGCAAAGCTGATTAGAAAAAGAGAAGTTTTTGAAGACCTGCTGAAGAACCAGGTTTATTAATATTTAACTTCCTCGTTATGGCTCTCATCACACCAGATATTAAAACGGAGAGATTACTGCTAAGGGAAATAAAACCAGGAGACATCAGGTATATATTTGAAGGGCTGTCCAACCCGAACATTACAAAATATTATGCGGTAAGTTTTTCCAGTTTGGAGGAAACGCAGTCCCAAATGAAATTCTATAAAGACATCCTGGAACAGGAAACCGGCTTGTGGTGGGCAATATGTTCTCATGACGATAAAAAGTTCTATGGTGCATGTGGGATAAATAATAGAAATAAATTCCACAAAAATGCTGAAGTGGGGTATTGGTTGCTTCCCCAATTTCATGGTAAAGGCTTTGTAAATGAAGCACTTAGAGGTATTTGTGCCCATTGTTTTTAAGAACTTAAAGTCATAAGGTTAGAAGCATTAATTGAATCCGAAAACCTTTCATCTAAAAGAAGTGCTGTTTCAGAAGGATTCCAGTTTGAATGCCGGTTTCGGGAGATGGAGCAAAAAGATAATTCCAGGATTAGCCTTGATGTCTACGGGCTTTTAAATCCTTTTACCTGATCTTTTTTGATGCTTATTTTATGTTTGGATTTAACATTACTATATCTTTTTTGGAATGATTCATGCAATAAATATTCATGTAAAATAACATTATGTTGAACTTATTAAGGGCTTCATCTTTTTTGCTAAAATGTTATTATTGCCGGGTTTTATTGATTTTAAAAATTCCTCATCATGAAAAAGATCTACATATTACTTATAACATTTTTACCTCTGCTGACAGTAGTTACTCTCGCAGTAGGTTATCCAGGAGACGAACAAGTTGAAGCCGGAAAAACAGCAGAATCTAACATATTCAACACCGACGCTGAATCCAACAAAAATTTCACTTTTGCAAAAGAGGCCGGAGATTTTAATGATGGTGATGGAGCAGGTAAATTTTCAACATCCGGTTTTGCGTTTGGCAGTGAAAATGCAGGTTACACAAATTTAGGTTTACGTGGTTCTTTCAATTATCCTTCTGCTGTGATGCCCATTACTATACTTAATCTTCATGGTACAGCTACAAATGGACTGGTCCAACTTATGTTTACTACTAGTGATGAAACTAAAGTATTTCAATATAATGTGCAATCAAGCATTGATGGGAGAAACTGGAATGAAGTTTCATCTGTTGCTTCTAAAAGTAATAACTATGGAAGCTCTTACCAGTTCACAGATACCAGAAAGCTTCAGGGATTGCAATATTATAGGATCAAAGCAACTTCATTAGATGGCAGTTACAAATACAGTAATATAATTTTACTTAGAACTGATGGCGGCAGCAAGATCGAACTTATGGCCAATGTGGTGACTTCAACCCTTGGTTTTTATATTACTGATGCTAATCCTGTCCGGTTAAATGTTTTAGTCTATGGAACAGACGGTAAATTATATTCAAAAGCAACCGTACAACACAATAATGGTAAAACCAACTTTAGTATCCCTGTTGGTCAACTGTATAGGGGAAATTACGTAGTAAGATTTATAGGAGAAGATGGCTTTAGTTATTCTGCCAGATTCCTGAAACAATAATTATTGAGCAACAACAAAGAATGGAGGCTGCATGATGCAGCCTTTTTTTTGTGGATAAATCCCAAAAATATTTTAGATATGGAAATGTTTTGTATTTGTTTTAACGTGTAACTTTGACACATTAAGATTGCTTTTCATTTTTTCCAAAAAACCAAACAACACTATATGAAAAAAATTTACTTTGCTTTATTATTTATTTGCCCACTGTTTAGTTTAGCTGCCAATTATCCCGGTAATGGTGCCACAGGTTTTGGTGGTGGTGTCGGAAACAGCACTTTAGATATAACTGACAATGGCACATCTATTATTTTTAATTTAACAGCTGGAGGAACCGGCTTCTCTGGGAATAACCTTGTTATCTACATAGATAATGGTACTGCTGGTTTTTCCAGTACAAGTACATTTACTGACAATGCAGATGGGGGTCGTACTGCTATTTCCGGATTCTCCTCCAACGGACGAACCTTGGTCAACTTCCCTTCAGGTTTTACCCCATCTAAAGCCATTTCCCTGGAATATGGATTTGCTGGTTTATTTAACCTGAACCCTGTAAATAATTTTGGTTTTGTAAGTTCAGGAGGCCTGGTAGTGAGTGGAAATCAACTGAGTTTTAGCTTTTTAAAAGATGATCTTGGTCTTACATCTACAACGCAATTCCGTTTTTTTGCTACGTTAATAAGTCCTTCCGGTTATCGGTCCAACGAGACTATAGGAAGTGCCATTACGGATACTCCTCCACCAGGCGATGCACCAAATTTTGGGTTTAACGGCACTATAAATCCCGCTTCTTTTGCTACCTATGGCCTTACAGTATTGCCCCTTCGGTTAATCAGTTTCACTGGAGTAGCCAAAAATAATATGCATGAACTTGCATGGAAGTCAGTTGCTGAAGCAAATCTGCAGAATTATATTGTAGAACAAAGCTTCGATAATTTTTCGTGGAAGACTGTTGCACAGGTAGCGGCAAAAAATAATCTATCTGAATCCAATTATGTTCAGCAAGTTGCCATCGTACCGTCTTTGGTTTCCTACTATAGATTGAGAATAACTGAGATAGACGGAAAGCTTTCTTACAGTAACATTGTAGCACTTAAAAATGATGCTGCCAGCCATTTTGGGTTTCGTGGAAATGTAGTGGTTGGAAAATTGGACCTCATTGTGAATGAGCCATTAAAAACTATGATCAATATTTCAATTTTCAGCACCGATGGAAAATTGGTGAAAAACCTGCAAGTAAATCACCAGGGAGGTTCTGCAAATTATGAATTGAGTACGGTTGATTTAAGGCAAGGGTTATATATAGCCAGGTTTTCAACAAAACATGCTGCAGTCTATTCTGCCCGATTCCTGAAACAATAATTAGATCTCAACATCAATAATTAGAGGCTGCAGTTATGCAGCCTTTTTATTATTATTCGTTATTCTAAATTCAGTCAATAGTATTTGCTTTAAATAGCTATTTTTATATCTGCCTGTTACAATTAAAAAAAAATTATATCCTATGGCATTACATATGGTAGATGATCCGGGAGGTCAGGACGACTATAACGAAAGCAACGACAATAGCGGAAGACGCAGGAATATTGGTGGTGGTGGCGGAGGAGGAGGAGGCTTGCTTAGCTTTCTTCCATTATTACTAGGGTTGTTTGGCCGTGGCAAAGGTAGCGGTGGTGGTGGTGGCAAAGGCTTGATCTGGTTATTGGTGATAGGAGGAATAGGTTATTTTGTTTTCACACGCACAAGTTGTGGTAGCGGTATAGCGAATAATTTATTTTCTGCCAGCGGCTATAGTTATGAACCAGAAGAGTTTAAGAAAGCCCAGGTATATGAAGGATTGGAAGATGACAATACAAAAAATCCTTTGCCCGAAGCTGTGTCTCTCGCAGCCTTTGCACCCCAGCGTATGGACCAGGGTAAGCAGGGTAGCTGCGTAGCGTGGAGTAGCACTTATGCCGCACGTACAATACTCGAAGCTGCAAGCACCAGGCAAGATCCCAATAAGGTAGCTTATAGTCCTGCATTCGTCTACAATAATATTGCACTGGAAGATTGCCAGGGTTCTTATATACAAAAAGCGATGGAATTCATGACACAATATGGATCCGTGCCTTACGAAGACTTCCGCTACAACGAAGAGGATTGCAGCCGGGGTGCCACACAGCAATTGGTGCAGCAGGCTGCGCAAAATAAAATTCATGGGTTTAAAAGACTTACAGAATCTGCCGGAGTAGATGCAATAAACATCAGGGCTATAAAAGAACACCTTGCTACAGATGCACCAGTAGTGATAGGGATGATGGTAGGTGGAACATTTATGCAGGAAATGATGGGTCAGAAAGTATGGCATCCAACCCGTAGCGATGAGCAGCAGGTTGGTTTTGGTGGACATGCCATGTGCATTATTGGTTACGATGACAGGGTTGAAGGTGGCGCATTTCAGATCATGAATAGCTGGGGCTCACAATGGGGACAGAACGGTCTGGCATTTATCCGCTATGCAGATTTCAAACAATTTGTAAGAGAAGCTTATGGCCTTGATCCATTGCAAAAAAGAGGTGCCGCTTTAAATGTTCCTTTTGAGTGCACGGTGGGAATGATAAACAATGAAACCAAACAACCAATAGCTTTAAGAAGTGCAGGTAATAATGTTTTTACAAGTATATCTCCTATAGCAAAAGGCACAAAGTTTAAGATGGAGGTGAAAAATACTACTGAGTGTTACATATACATATTTACACCAAGCCTGCAGGGAAAGAGTGAAGTTTTGTTTCCATATAAGCCAATTCACTCAGCGTATTGTGGTATTACAGGTTACAGGTTATTTCCCAGGAGTGAAAGTATACAGGCGGATGACGTAGGCAACAAAGAGGTAATGGCAGTTGTGGTAAGCAAACAGGAATTGGATTATAATGCGCTCAACGATGCCATTAATAATAGTAGTGCTACAGATTTTGCCGGTAAAGTAAATGCAGCAGTTGCAGGCGTAGCTTTAAGCAATGTGAGGTTTAATACCAATGCAAATGGTTCAGCAGTGTTTTCTACATCGCCTACACAGAAAGGTGTAGTTGCTACAATTGTAGAAATGGCTAAACAGTAGGGAAGTGAAAAACTAAAAGTTATAAGTGAAAAGTTCTTCATTGTTTAGTAGTATGATTTACGGCCGGAGCTATAATTCTTCAAATAGCTTTGTCATTCATAGCTCCAGAAGAGCGGCCTCTTTATAGCATAAAATAGATATTTTGACAATCATAGCTCCAGAGGAGCGACCTCTTTGTAGCATAAAATAGATATTATGTCATTCATAGCTCCAGAGGAGCGACCTCTTTGTAACATAAAATAGATATTATGTCATTCATAGCTCCAGAGGAGCGACCTCTTTGTAACATAAAATAGATATTATGTCATTCATAGCTCCAGAGGAGCGACCTCTTTGTAGCAGATAGCCCAAAAAATAACAAAACGTAGAAATATCGTGATATTAAATTTGCAGAAATTAAAAGAAATATGAAAAGAGGATTTTTGATTGGGTTGATCATGCTGGTAGGATTCATAGCAAATGCACAGGATAAGAAACTATACTATCCCTCTGCTGACGCAGATGCTGATATTAAAACCGCAGTAGCAACAGCAAAAAAAGAAAATAAGTTTGTACTGATACAGGCTGGTGGCAATTGGTGTGGCTGGTGTATAGAATTTGCAAGGTTTGCAAAAGCTGATAAACCCATCGATTCTGTTATTAATAATAGTTTTGTTTGGTACCACCTGAACTATAGCGAAGAAAATACAAACGAAAAGGTTTTTGCTTCGCTTGGCTATCCTCAAAGGTTTGGTTTTCCTGTATTTATTATTTTGGATGGAGATGGAAACCGGGTGCATACACAGGCCAGTGAATATTTTGAAGATGGCAAAAAAAGTTACAACCAGCATGCTGTTCAGAAGTTTTTGGAAATGTGGAGTCCTAAAGCTTTGGATCCAAAAATGTATGGCAACTAGGCAGACTCCGCAGCAGATTTCTCTATATCTTTAAACCATGAATGCAGATTTCTACTCCCTGGTAAAAAGCCGTACAATATTCCGTTTGTTTTTGTTCACCAAACTGCCTGCTGCATTTTTTAGCGGCATAAAAATAGAATCAGCATCCGCAGAAAGCTGTACCGCATCTGTTCCTTATAAATGGTTTACCACAAATCCTTTTCGAAGTACCTATTTTGCCTGCCTGGCTATGGCAGCAGAAATGAGCACAGGTGTGCTGGCAATGGCCAAGGTATATAAACAAACACCGCCGGTAAGTATGCTGGTACAGGGACTGAGGGCGGAGTATCTAAAAAAAGCGACGGGCAGAATAAGATTTACCTGCAATGACGGAGCCGAAATAAGCAGGCTGATAGAAGAAACCAGGAAAGGCGGGGAGCCCAAAACAATTGAAGCTACAAGTATTGGAACTAATAGTGATGGAGAGGTAGTCGCAAAGTTTTATATAACCTGGACATTTAAAAGAAAGGCTGATTAGCAGGCTTCTAAAATAAATTTCCTTTTTTATTAAATGTGTAAATTGCAGGCTTCTAAAAAGAAATGCAGGGAATTACTATACTGCTTCTTGTAAAATTATACGCTTTTAATGGCTACAGAATTACGAAAACAACAGGCACTGGAATACCACAGTAAAGGAAGACCAGGAAAGATAGAAGTGGTGCCTACTAAGGAAGCAAAGACCCAACGAGATCTTTCACTTGCATACTCTCCAGGCGTAGCAGAACCCTGCAAAGAAATAGCCGCCAATCCTGATGATATATATAAATATACTGCCAAAGGAAACCTGGTCGCGGTGATCACAAATGGTACAGCTGTGCTTGGCCTGGGGAATATTGGACCTGCTGCCAGCAAACCTGTAATGGAAGGGAAAGGAGTATTATTTAAAATTTTTGCAGATATAGACGTTTTTGATATTGAAGTAGATGAAACAGATCCTGAAAAATTTGTACAAATAGTAAAAGCGCTGGAACCAACTTTCGGTGGTATAAACCTGGAAGATATAAAGGCTCCGGAATGCTTTTATATAGAACAGGAGCTGAAAAAACAATGCAATATTCCGGTGATGCACGATGACCAACATGGCACGGCTATTATTTCTGCCGCTGCACTCATCAATGCGTTGGAAATTCAGAGAAAAAAAATAGACAAAGTAAAAATTGTGATCAATGGTGCCGGTGCTGCTGCTATGGCCTGCATGAAAATGTATGTTTCCCTGGGAGCGAGACCGTCTAATTTTTTAGTGTTTGATAAAGATGGAATTTTACACAGCGGCCGCACAGATATAGAAGATTTAAAAAAAGATTTTATTGTAAGTGAGCGTTATAAAAGTTATAACCTCGCCAAAGCAATGGATGGGGCTGACGTCTTTGTTGGCCTGAGTGTAGGCAATGTAGTGACCCAGGATATGATTAAATCTATGGCAAAAAATCCCGTAGTTTTTGCCATGGCAAATCCTGATCCGGAGATCACTTATGATAAGGCAATTGCCAGCCGGAAAGACCTGATCATGGCAACCGGTCGAAGTGATTATCCAAACCAGGTGAATAATGTATTGGGTTTCCCTTTTATTTTTCGTGGTGCGTTGGATGTAAGAGCAACAGGTATCAATGAAGCGATGAAATTGGCCGCTGTACATGCCCTTGCAGAAATGGCAAAGTCCCCGGTGCCCGATATAGTAAACCTGGCATACAATGAAAAGAATATTTCATTTGGCCCTAATTATATCATCCCTAAACCGGTAGATCCAAGACTCCTGGCAATAGTTGCACCAGCAGTAGCGAAAGCTGCAATGGAGAGCGGGGTGGCCAGGGTGAATATCCCTGATTGGGACTTGTATAAAATAAGTCTGAACAATAGGCTTGGTCTGGATAACCAGCTGAGCAGAGTGATAGGAAATAAGGCCCGAAATGCGCCTAAGCGTGTGGTATTTGCAGATGCAGAAAATGCCAAAATATTGAAAGCAGCCCAGTTAGCACTCGATGAGGGGGTAGCTTATCCAATCCTGTTGGGTGATGAAAAGAAGATAAAAAAGATAGCATTACTAAATAGCGTAGACCTTGAGGGAATTCCTATTATGAATCCTAAGGATGATGAACATGAAGACCTGAGGCAACAGTTTGGGGAAATCTTCTTTGAAAAAAGGCACAGGAAAGGAATTAATAAATACGAAGCATACAAGATGATGAAGGATAGAAATCATTTTGGATGTATGTTGGTGGAAACAGGTGTTGCAGATTGTATGATCAGTGGATTGAGTAGAAATTATCCCGAAGCAATAAGGCCGGCTTTACAGATTATAGGTACAGAACCAGGTGTGAAGAAAATAGCCGGAATGTATTTGTTGTTCACTAAGAAAGGCCCATTATTCCTTGCAGATACTACTGTGAACTTTAATCCTACTGCTGAAGAACTGGCAGAAATAACGTTGCTGGTAGCAAAGGAAGTGAAACAGTTCAACATAGTACCTAGAATTGCTATGCTCTCATACTCTAATTTTGGTAGCAGCCCCTCACCGGAGGCTACCCTGGTAAGGCGGGCACACGAAATTGTAAAAGAACGAGACCCTGATCTTATATGTGATGGGGAAATGCAAGGTATACTTGCTTTTAATAAAGAATTACTGGCAGAAAATTACCCGTTTAGTGAATTGCTGAATGGTGATGTAAATACATTAATATTTCCTAATCTTGCTGCAGGGAATATTGCTTACAACTTGTTGCAGGAAGTAGGTGGAGCCGATAGTATTGGTCCGATACTACTGGGGTTGAATAAACCTGTACACGTTTTACAATTAGGCAGCAGTATCCGCAGTATATATAATATGGTAGTACTTGCAGTGGTGGATGCACAAGGAAAATCTGATATAAATGCCACCGCAGAAGTAAGAAAGACAAAATGGTGGAAACGAACACCAAAAAATACGGCACAATCTTAGTTTAACTAATATCTTTATATAAAAAAATACATGGGTTTTTTTTCTCATTTTGGTAAATACCTGCTCATGCTCAAGGGCATGATGAGCAGGCCCGAAAATGCAAAGCTTTATTGGAAAGAATTTATGCACCAATGTGCTGATATTGGTATGGGATCACTTGGGATAGTGAGTATCATATCCTTATTTATGGGTGCCGTAAGTACAGTTCAGACTGCCTACCAGCTTGTAAGCCCATTAATCCCGAAAACTACCATTGCTACAATTGTAAGAGATACAGTGATCCTGGAATTTGCACCAACACTCGTTAGTATTGTATTAGCAGGTGTAATTGGAAGTAAAATAGCCAGTGAATTGGGCAATATGCGTGTGAGTGAGCAGATAGATGCATTGGAGATTATGGGTATTAATACAAAGACATACCTTATTCTTCCAAAAATAATTGCTGCCATGATCGTTATCCCTTTGATGGTAATCCTGGCTATGGTACTTGGTATTTATGGAGGAAGGCTTGCAGGTTCGATGGCTGGAATTTTAAGTACAGATACTTTTGATCGTGGTCTCATGGAGAATTTCATGCCTTTTAATGTCACTTTTGCACTTATTAAAGGATATACTTTTGCTTTTGTAATAAGCAGTATACCTTCATATTATGGTTACTATGTAAAAGGAGGGTCACTGGAAATTGGTCGTAGCAGCACAAAATCTGTCGTAGTAAGCTGCGTCGTTATTTTATTTGCTGATTACTTCCTGGCAGCTGTATTGCTGTAGGTTGTTTAATTTATTCATCTCTCTTAATATAAGCCCATGATCACATTCAAAGACCTAAAGAAAAGTTTTGGAGATAAAGTAGTGTTAGATGGTATAAGCCATGTAATGGAAACTGGTAAAACAAACCTGATTATCGGCACCAGTGGAAGTGGTAAAACTGTACTGCAAAAATGTCTTGTAGGTTTAATGGAGCCAAATTCCGGTATGATAACTTATGATGGGGTGAACTTCACCGATATGACACAGGACGATAGGAAAATGCTACGTCAGCAGATAGGCATGTTGTTCCAGGGTTCTGCATTGTTTGATAGTATGACTGTAGAACAGAACATAAAATTCCCTCTCGATATGTTTACCAAAGATACACGTGCACAAAAAATGAAGCGTGTGAATGAAGTGCTGGAAAGGGTGAACCTGGTTGATGCAAATAAGAAATATCCCGCCGAGATCAGTGGTGGTATGATGAAGCGGGTAGGTATAGCACGTGCAATTGTACTCAATCCAAAATATCTTTTTTGTGATGAGCCTAACTCGGGCCTCGATCCAAAAACTTCTATGGTTATTGATAAGTTGATTAAGGATCTTACTGAAGAATATAATATTACGACCATCATCAACACTCATGATATGAATAGTGTGATGGAAATAGGTGACAATATTCTTTATTTGGTAGAAGGAAAAAAAGAATGGACAGGAAATAGTAAGGATATCATCCTTAGCGATAACCAACAACTAAATGAATTTATTTTCGCTTCTGAGTTCTTACAGGATGCAAAGCAAATGCGAATGCAGGAAATGGAAGGAGCTAAGAAAAATTCAAATCCTGTTGTATAACCAAAAAAATTTACTTTTCTTTTAATCTCACATCATAAACAAAATCTCTTATATTAATAATTCTAAATTGTTTGCTCTGAGGGTGCAATGGGTTTAGTAAATAATTAAATTCATCCGGTATAACAACAGATGGGATTTTTACAACAGCGTCTTTAGCAGCGGATAATATTTTAGAGCCGAAAGTTTTTGTAGAAGATGGAGCCGGACTGGCCCTCCAATCTCCGGGCAGATCTTTTTCCTGTATTGTATGTATTCCTTTTACAGGTACTTCTATTGAGATGATGCTTAAAGCCCGTGGGACGTCATCAATGTTTACATTTACACTGTATTCAAGAATTGCAAGGGCTCTGCTTTCTGAAGTATACACACAACTAACCGTCTTGTTGTTCCACCTGCCACCAAAAAGCCTGGCTCCTTCACCCATAAGATCCTCAGCATATTTTGTTTTGCTTATTCTGTAAACTATCACTTTAAATTTTTAAGCATATACACCATAATCTATTCTGCCAATAAGATTTTTTACTTCTTCTCTTCCGAATTGATTGTCAAGTAGCTCGAATGGAGGCTTGCCACCCAGCGCCTGATTCGGACGAAAAACCCAGGCATTGAACTTTGCAATATCTTCAAATACTTCATAACCATAGGAGTATAAATCTGCAATACTCACGATTCTTTCTCCGAGGGAAGTACTAAAATGAGCACTTCCTTTTTTATTGATTAAGGTGGCTCTTGTAGTAGATAAAAGGGTGGATAATTTGTCATAATCCAGGCTTGTTTTTCTTTTCAGGGTTTCGAGGTCTTTTTTACTTACACCATCTCTAACCAGCTCCATTTTTTCTATGGCAGTCATTTTCCATTCTGGTTTTATTGCATTGTCTGCTATCAGCGAGCTATTAAGTGTTGAACTTTTATAGAATACTATAGGTTCATTGACAATTGATGATTCAACAGATTTTTTAAGATTGTCAGTTAATTGATCTTTGACTTTTATAGTTTTTTTCATGCCAGTAAATATTTTTACAAAATACAGTACAAATTTATACTTTTTTATTCAGTTTTTCATTTTCCTGCATTATTTTACTTTAATTTATTTTTTAAAAAAAAGCCTCAAACATTTCTTTGTTTCAGGCTTGCTTTAGTGGATCAAATTTCTTTTTTATTTTCCTTCATATTTCTCTGCATATTTTCTGTACAACTGCTTGTGCTTATCGTCAAGATTTATTATGCGGCCCTGTATAACAGCATCTGTAACATTACTGCTGCGCATGTCAAGGAGGTCTCCGCTGCTAACGATAATATTTGCATCTTTTCCTATCTCTATACTGCCTGTTCTGTCTGCAATATTCAATATCCTTGCGGCATTTAAAGTAATAGCCTGTAGTGCATCTTCTTTTGTAAGCCCGTAAGCAGCAGCAGTGCCGGCATTGAACATTAGGTTTCTACCAACAGTGTGCTGATCTATATCAGTGATGGCAAATAACACCCCTGCACTTTTTAGCATAGCTGGTGTTTTATAAGGCTGATCTACATCATCATCATCAGCGGTAGGAAGGTCGTGTGCCTGACCGAGGATTACCGAAAGATTATTTTGTTTTAGCAAAGGTGCTATCTTATAACTTTCGCTTCCGCCAATGATACAAACTTTGAAGTTGAATTCCTTGCTGAAGTCAACAGCAACAAGCATTTCTTTTACCAGGTCGGTATGAACATATAATGTTTGCTTTTGGTCAAATAATCCTTTAACAGCTTCAAACTTCAGGTTGGTATTTGTATGTTTTTTTTCTGCGAGATAAGCTTTTGCTTCACGAAAAAATTGCTTGACAAATTCGATTTGGTCATAACTTTTTTTCAGTGGGTCCACTTCTGGTTTTTCATTTCCAGACCTTGATGGCCTGATAAAAAGGGAAGGCATGTTTATATGAATGCCGTTATCAGTTTTGTAGGCAGCTTCTTCCCAACTCCAGGCATCCAATTGCACCACAGTACTTGTACCCCTGATCAATGATCCTTCAGGGACTACTTGTACCAATAATATACCATTGCTACGCAAAGTATTTATGATTTTACTGTCAGCGTTGTAAGCCACTATACTGCGTACGTTGGGGTTTACATCTCCCAGTTCTCTAAAGTCGTTACTGCCTCTTACACCACTGCCTATTTCTCTAAGTC
This sequence comes from Chitinophagales bacterium, assembly GCA_038208485.1. Lineage (GTDB taxonomy): Bacteria > Bacteroidota > Bacteroidia > Chitinophagales > Chitinophagaceae > Ferruginibacter. The sequence continues at coordinate 93,713 of JBBQYS010000001.1, read as the reverse complement.
CTAAGCTGCTATTGGTTAGTATCAGTCCGGGATACACTTCTTTTCCAGTTGCGTCTATAACTTTTACGTCCGCTGCTATAGGAAGTCCTGCACCTATTTTTTCTATTTTCCCATCCCGGATCATTATCGTAGTGTTGGGCAGTACTTCGCCGTTGCCGGTATGTACATTTCCGTTTTTTATAAATAATATACCCTTGTAAGGCTGGGCAGGTATTATGTTATCCTGTGCTTTTGCCTCAGGAAAACTGAAGATGATCAAAATGATAAAGAGATATTTTTGAAACATATGTTTGTTATTAATTGTAAAGGAATAATTTTTTGAAGGATAGTTTTTACTGTTCATCTCCATCAAGCAAACCATGTTTGTGGTCTTCATCGCAACTCATTACCACACGCATACTTGGTTTTGCAGGAGTAGTAGGAGCGCCACTCTTTTTTTCGTCCAACATTTTTTGAATAATCCTTGTTCTTTCCTTTAATATTTCTGCACGCAATTGTCTGTCTTTTTCCAGTTCAAAATAAACGATGCCATCTACAATTGTCTTTTCAACTTTCGCATAAATGCTGAGCGGATTATCGCTCCATAAAACCAGGTCTGCATCCTTGCCTGTCTTTATACTTCCTGTTTGTTGGTTTATATGTAACATGGTAGCAGGATTAATGGTCACCATTTTAAGTGCTTCAGCTTCACTCATACCACCGTACTTCACACTTTTTGCAGCTTCTTGGTTCAGGCGTCTTGCCATTTCCGGATCATCGCTGTTGATAGCTACGTTCAGGCCTACATTATGCATCAGCAGTGCATTATAAGGAATAGCATCCTGTACTTCAAGTTTGTAAGCCCACCAATCGCTGAATGTACTTGCTGCAGCTCCATGAGCCTTCATTTTGTCAGCTACTTTATATCCTTCAAGTATGTGTGTAAATGTATTAATGGTGAAACCAAATTGTTCTGCCATTTTCATTGTTTCCAGGATCTCGCTGGCTACATAACTATGACAGGTAATAAAACGTTTCTTGTTCATGATCTCTACCAATGCATCCAACTCCAGGTCTCTTCTCACTGATTTTGCTTCTGTGCCTTTTAGTTTATTCTCATAATCTTTTGCTCTTGTAAAAGCATCCATCTGTACCTGCTGCACGCCCATCCTTGTATCAGGAAAACGATTGTTGGAAGAGGCAGTTGTACGCTTCACATTTTCACCCAATGCAAATTTGATAAATCCGTCAGCACCTTTAAATTTTAGTTGATCATCGTTTGCTCCCCATCTAAGTTTGATCAGCTGTGTCTGTCCGCCAATTGTATTGGCACTCCCGTGCAATATGTGAGAAGTAGTTACACCACCGGCAAGTTGCCTGTAAATATTTATATCATCCGGATCCAGGTTGTCAGCTATCCTCACTTCCGATGTTACAGATTGTCCTCCTTCATTTACCGACGCTGTAGCAATATGAGAATGTTCATCAATGATACCCGGTGTCAAATGCTTACCCGTACCGTCTATTATTTTTGCTCCTGATGCATTAAGGTTTTTTCCGACCGCAGTTATCTTTCCATTCTGCACCAACACGTCTGTATTTTGAAGAATACCATCTCCTTCACTCGTCCATACAGTTGCATTTTTAATGAGCATGCTTTCCTGCTTTGGCAGGCTTTCCCAACCATATGGCATATTTGGATAAGTAAGCTTTGCTTCTATTGGTGTGTATTTCTTTTTACTGGTATCTTTTTCAGCTTCTGTTGCTTTTACAAAATTTGCTGCCCAAAGTACCGCCTGTCCGGAACTGTCTATACCATTGCCTTGCCAGTAGTTTTGGTTATTGATACCACTGAGCCTGAATCCTTTTTTTGCTTTTTTTCCATCATTGAAATTGATCTTCACCATAGTGCCATCAAAGCTAAATTTCGCAGCTATGGTATCTTTTCCAATTACGTCTGCTGCAGTGGCACTTTTTACATTTAGCGTATAAGTCTTATTCTCATTAATGGTGGAAATGTTCAGTGTGTAAACTCCTTTTAAGGCAACAGCTTCATCATCTTTAATAACATTTTTCTCTCCTTTTGTCCAGTTTTGCAGGATCACATTTCTTTCATCAAACAATGGCCCGTTGGTTACTAAAAAATTAGCCCATTTTCCTTCATCAAGACTTCCGGTTTCATCATATACTTTTAGCATCGTAGCAGGAACCCTGGTGAGTGCATCCAATGCTTTTTGTTCGCTAAGTCCATTGTATATTGCTTTTCGCAGGTTTGGCCAAAAATCCTTCATGCTTTTAAGGTCAGCGCTGGTCAGGCTAAATTCTATACCCGCCTTTGCCATTGCTGCAGGATTTCCCGGAGCCATTTCCCACTTTTTCAAATTGGTGAGGTTTACAAACCTTGCATCATTTGGATCATCAACTTCCATTGCCATGGGAAAGTTTATAGGAAGTATAAATGAAGCTTTAGTGTTCTTCATTTCATTGATCCTTTCATACTCATCACCTCCACCTTTCAGGATAAATTGTACACCAAACTCATCACCAATCCTGTCTGCTCTCAGGCTATTCCATTTGTCATTGGCTTCAAATACCAGAGGTAGCGCAAGGTTGTCATTCCAGGCTTTTAAGCTAAGGTTGATGCCTTCTTCTTTTCCAGAGTTTTTATACCATTGGGCATCAAGGAAAGTTTGTCTCAAAAGAGCAATTGAACCCATTAAGCTATTAGGATAACTTTGGTTGCTTGTGCCTTTATTAAAAGAAAACTGAGAAGCCGCTTCCGCTTTGTAAATCTTTTTATTATCCGGCATAACTCCCAGGGATACCAGGGCGCTTGTTCCTCTTGCTATACCATCTTTTTGATGGGTAAGCACGGTTCCAAAGCCTGCTTCCATCAGTGGTTTTGCTGATGACTCACTTCCAGTAAAAGAATCGATGGCATGCACATAACTTCTGATAGCCTGGTTCCATCCATAAGCACCTTTGGTGTCGGATGTAAATTGGGTAGGAGCATTCCAGTTGAAAGGGCCGTTTGGTTTTTTAATCCCCGGCATACCGTAATCAGTGTATAGGTCAATGAAAGATGGATAAAGATATTTCCCAGTACAGTCTATCACTACTGCATCTTCAGGAATAGAAACCTTTTTGCCAACAGAAATTATTTTTCCTTCCCTGATTAACATCGTTGCATCAGCGATTGTAACGTTTGCATCTTTTACAATTGTCGCGTGGGTAAATGCATATGTGCCGGTTCTTTTGTCAGCAACTCCATTTACGGGAAATGTCTCCTGGGCAATACCTTGTTTTGCCACCACGGCAAACAAGAGCAGGAAACCTACATTCTTTAAATTAGAAAGCATAAACAATATTTAATTTGGAAATAACTCGGAAATTACACCTTTTTAGATTTCAGCAATCTTTTCTTTAAAATAACTATTTCTCCGGGTTAGTTCTATTTGTAATTTTATCCTAAGAATGGTAGTTGATTCGGCTACAGCATTTGAAAAACAATATTTTTGTTCCCATGGGTATAGCCAGTTACATAGATCATACAGTTTTAAAACCTACTACAACTATTGCAGAGGTAGAAAATATTTGTACAGAAGCCTTGAAATATGGTTTCGCTGCAGTATGTGTTCCGCCTCTTTTCGTGAAGCAGGCAAAAATCTTGCTGATGAATAGTTCTGTAAAAATTGCAACCGTAATTGGTTTCCCTTTTGGCTATAGCGCTATAGAAGCAAAAGTGGCTGAACTTATTTTAGCTATAGTAGATGGCGCTGATGAGTTAGACATGGTCATCAATATAACTGCATTAAAAAATAACGACTGGCAATACCTGGCCAAAGAACTCAATACTGTCATGCAGGTGATCAGGGCAAAAGGAAAAGTCATTAAGGTTATTATAGAATCAGGGATACTTACTGATGATGAGGTCATCAAATGCTGCGATCTTTACGGAGTTGCCGGCGTAGATTTTCTAAAAACAAGTACAGGTTATGCTGAGAAAGGAGCTTCTGTTCATGCTGTGACATTAATGCGCAAACACCTTGCTGATACTGTGCAAATCAAAGCGAGTGGAGGGATAAAAAGCCTTAAATTTGCCCAGGACTTAATAGATGCAGGTGCAACAAGGTTAGGATGCAGCAGCAGTATTGCTATTGTAAATGAAGAAAATAAATGACCTTGCATTCTGATGTTTAAAAAATATTACATGATTCAACTCAAACATATCAAACCCTTTACAGCTATTTTTTCTTTTGTCTTGTTTTTTGCAATGATCACTGTTTCTGCAAATGCCCAGGATACGACTGTAATTATTCGGTCAGATTTTTACCTGGATGATACAGCAGGTATGGCTTTCGTAGACAAGGATTACCGACTCGAACTATTGGGTAAAAAGCTGGCAGAATTTAATGAGCAAAAGGCAGTAAGAGGCAATCATTATGGGAAAGGTTACCGGCTCATGGTGATTAGTACCAATGACCGTGACATGGCGCTAAAACTCAGGACATTTCTTTTGCAATCTTATCCTGATCAGCAGGTATATATGACCTTTGTAAATCCTTTCATCAAATTAAAGTTTGGTGATTTTGAAGACCGAAAAGAGGCAGATGACGTAAGAAAACAGCTGATGAATTCTCCACTCATCACCGGAAATATTTATATTGTTCCGGAAACGATCCTGATTAAGGGGGATAAAAAAGAGGATATTCTATAGATTTTAAAGTTGAGTATCTTCAACCCCTTACTACCGAAACAAAAATTTATGCAGGAAAAAATACATTCACTTGCTTTAGCATACAAAGAAGAATTTATCGGCATACGCCGTTACCTGCACCAGCATCCGGAACTTAGTTACCAGGAATTTGAGACCTCAAAATTCATCCAGGAAAAATTAAACAGCTGGGACATTCCTTTTACATTAAAAGCTGAGACAGGGATTGCAGCTGTCATAGAAGGGAAAAATCCCAACAGCCGCATCATTGCGCTTCGTGCAGATATGGATGCTTTACCCATTACAGAAGAAAATGAAGTGCCATACAAAAGCATGAATCCTGGCGTGATGCATGCCTGTGGTCATGATGTGCACAGTACCTGCCTGCTTGGTGCTGCTAAAATATTACAAGAAACCAAAGGCGAATGGGAAGGAACAGTAAAACTTATTTTTCAACCGGGGGAAGAAAAGAATCCGGGTGGTGCCAGCCTCATGATCAGGGATGGGGTCTTGCAGAATCCTGTTCCCGAAAAAATATTTGCCTTACATGTTCATCCCGGTATGGAGGCCGGTACTTTTAGTTTTAGGGGTGGAATGGTAATGGCCAGTGCCGATGAAATTTATATAACCATTTCTGCTAAAGGCGGACATGCAGCCGCCCCACAAAGAACAGCTGATACTATTGTAATAGCCAGCCAAATCGTAATGGCTTTGCAACAAATCATCAGCAGAAATAACGATCCATTCAATCCTTCAGTGCTTAGCATTACTGCCTTTAATGGCGGAAATACTACCAATGTAATTCCTTCAGAAGTGAAGCTGATGGGTACTTTCAGGGCGATGAACGAAGCATGGAGATTTCAGGCTCATGAATTAATAAAACAAACTGTAGAAGGTATAGCAACCTCACTTGGTGCTATCGCAGAAGTAAATATTGACGTAGGTTACCCTTTTGTGTTGAATAATGAAGCGCTTAGCAATGAGGCCAGGAAATTAGCGGAAGAATATGCCGGTGCGGAAAATGTATCGGAAACTGAATTGCGAATGGGAGCAGAAGATTTTGCTTATTATAGCCACGAAATACCAGGTTGTTTTTTCAGACTTGGGGCTGGCAATAAAGAAAGGAATATCACCAGCAATGTACACACGCCTGTTTTTGATGTGGACGAAGATGCAATAGAATGGGGTGTGGGTATGATGGCCTGGCTGGGGATGAAAGGGTAGGTGTTTTTGGTTAGTATGGTTTAGTATGGTTTAGAAAGTTTAGATGGTTTAGACAGTTTAGGAGTTTAGAAGGTTTAGAAGTTTAGATTTTAGGAGTTTAAAATTTAGTTTTACTTTTTACTTTTTACTTCCAAAAAACCATTCCCCATCCCCCATGAACCATGAACCATCCCCCATGAACCATTCTCCATGAACCATCAACCACTCACAATTTCAATAATTTTCTCTTCAGTACAGCCGCTGCATTTGTATATCCTCCATCTGCTCCATCCACAAAATGAATATGTTTCAAATCCATATCTCTGACATAACAACTCATTACTGATGCACTACTTGCATATAACCCATAAATGATTTTTTGTTTGGCTTCAAGTTTATCCAGTTCTTTTTCCAGCTTTTTTCTTTGGGCTATAGTTCCGGAAATTACAGTATTAATTTTTCCATCCAGTACAAGATCATCGGTAAGTTCTACCAGGGAATTCAGGTAGGTTTTACCTTTTGTAGTAGTAAAATAAAACTTACCAATGATGGTTTTAACCCATTCCGTAATCGTTCTTAAAAATACCATCTTCTGCATCTGGCTTTGCACTTCTTTTTTTAACCGGGAGAGAGATGGAACAAGCCGAAGCTTCCCGATTGTTACTGCTCTTCTTGCAATAACATTTCCATAGATACTATCAATACAATCTATCACTTTGCTAAAAGATTCAGCCTGCAAATTTTCACTGTAGGCCAGTACCAGCAAGCTGATGACTTCTTCTTTATCTTCTGGTGGCTCTATACGATCCCAGCGGCATTGCATTCCTTTAAGGTCTACCTGCCCACTTAGTTGTGCAAAATTTGCCAGCATATAATCATCACCTTTTATCTTTTTTTCTGCATAAGCAATCCCATCGCCGAGAATAACAGGAATACTCAGAAGTTTAGAAGCTTTTGTTTTGCTGACAAGTAGATCAATTCCCTGGGCGTAGATTTCTGAAACCGGGATATGCCCCACACGTACAGATTCATTGAAATTTTTTTTTACATTTTCCTGGTGGGTTTGCAGGGAATGAATCACTTCCTGTAGCAAAGATCCGGGAATGATAAAGGTTGCTCCATCACCTCCAAAAAAAAATGGGACATCCAGGTTGTGGTCATAAACGATATTCATAACGGCCACAATACTTTCGGTGGCTATCATATTAATATCGTGCTGTCTGCCTCCGGCTACGGCTGAAGTACTATTTTCTACGTCTGTAATTACAACTTCCCAGTCAGGTGGAAATCTATGAAACAAGTGTGCCCTGCTGAACAATTTGCTCAGCGCTATTTCATTAACAGGAAGTTCTAAATAAAAAGCAGGATATGGTGCAGACAATCGATGTGTTTTTACGTAAGTTAACTGAAAGAGCCTCAACAAGCAAACATAATTTGCGTTATGCTAACAGGATAATAACGTAGCAGTGTAAATGTTTTTGGTTATTTCAATTTATCTTTAGCCATCATAAATTAAGTTCCGAGCAAATGAAATTTTTTACCATATTATTTTTTTCCTTTTTCCTGGTGCAGCAGAACGCCTCGGCCCAATTTACCCGCTACATTATTAAACTAAAAGATAAAGGAACAAATCCATTCAGTTTAGCTAACCCTTCTCAATACCTGACCCAGCGATCTATTGCTCGTCGCCAGCGATATAATATTGCCATAGATAGTACAGATCTTCCTGTAACCCCAAGGTATATTGATAGCATTCGCCTGGCAGGAAATGTAGAAATATTAAACAGCAGTAAGTGGCTGAACCAGGTAGCTATAAAAACTTCTGATGCTGCGGCACTGGCCAAAATAAACAGCTTTCCATTTGTAATTAGTTCTGCTCCTGTAGCTGCAAAAAATGGTGAAGGGTTTGTTACAAAAGATAAATTCGGAACAGGGAATACTGAAGAAAGTATTTTGCCATATAATTATGGATTAAGCAACGGGCAAGTGAAAATCCATAGAGCAGATTGGCTGCATAACCGTGGATTTAGAGGAGAAGGCATGCAGATGGCTGTGTTGGATGCAGGCTTCTATCACTACCTAACCCTTCCTACATTTGATAGTATCAGATTGAACAACCAGATTCTTGGCACCTGGGATTTTGTGCAAAATGAAGCGAGTGTAGATGAAGACAATGCTCATGGCATGCAATGCCTTAGTACAATTGCAGCTAACCTTCCGGGAACTTTTGTAGGTACTGCACCCAAGACTTCATTTTACCTGTATCGTACGGAAGATGTATTTAGTGAGTATCCTATAGAAGAACAAAACTGGGTTGCCGGAATGGAAAGGGCAGATAGTCTCGGTGTAGATATTACTTCTACTTCACTCGGTTATTATCAATTCGATAATCCCATCTTCGATTATACCTATGCAAACATGAATGGCAATACAACCATTAGCGCAAGAGGTGCTGACCTTTCAGCAAAAAAGGGAATGCTGAATGTGATAGCAAATGGAAATGAAGGTGGAAGTAGTTGGCGTTTTCTGATCACTCCGGCAGATGCGGATAGTGTACTAAGTGTTGGCGCTGTAGATACACTTGGTAATGTTGCAGGCTTTAGCAGTTATGGTCCGAGCAGCGATGGACAGATAAAACCAACCGTAGCAGCTGTAGGATTAAGGGCAGTGATTGCTAATACGTTCAATGGTCAGCCACAATACGGGAACGGAACTTCTTTTGCCTGTCCTAATATGGCAGGGGTAACTACCTGTCTGTGGCAGGCTTTCCCGGAGGTGAATAATATGAGTGTGATCAATGCATTACAGAAATCTGCGACTAAGGCTAATAATCCTGACGATAGAGTAGGGTATGGGATTCCTGATGCTGTAAAGGCATTTATCATTCTTGAAAAACAACTGTACACACAAACAACTACCCTGGAAAACTGTGCAGCCATAATTAAATTCACCGCTAAAACTACTAACGATATAAAAGTTTTTCTTGAAAGGAGATTACAGGGAGAAACAGTTTTTACAAAAGTGGATTCTGTCCAGGGGCAGGGGGCTTTTGCACTCAGAAATTATACATTCACCAATAATCTTTCCGGTATTGCAATTGGCTCAATTACTTATCGGACTTCCATGACGATAGGGACTGAGCCATTATTCTACCTGGATAGTGCAAGTGTAAACCTTCAACAGGTTTGTGATGTCCCGGTTTCAGACCAGGTAACTGCCGGTCCTAATCCTGTACAGGGAGACCTTACTGTAAATGTTCGTCAGACAACTGCTGCAGAAATTATAGTTGAACTAAATAATGCTTTGGGTCAGAAAATATATAAACAACTCAACCAACAATCTGCCGGAATTCAACAATACAAAATTCCTATGGCTAACCTGGCCAAGGGAGTTTATTACCTCAGTGTATATGCAGATGGAAAAAGGATTTACAGCAATAGGATTTTAAAATAGCTTGCTTCAATTTGGCAATGTTGTTCTCTATTGCTTTTTAAATACCGCCACAAAAAGACTATCCGCTTTTTGATCGTACCCGGTAAAATATTGCTGTTGTATTAGATGATATTTCTTTTGCTGAAGTTCCTGTACGATGACCTCATTTTCCTGCTGAAAAACCGAACAGGTTATATAAACAAAAATGCCGTTTTCTTTCAGGTGTTCTATGGCTTCGCCTGCAATTTTTCTTTGCCTGGAAGAATAATTTTCTGCCGCTTCTTTTTTAAAAAAATACAATTGCTCAGGCGTCCGGGCCCAGGTGCCGCTACCAGTACATGGAGCATCACAAATGACCACGTCATATTTTTTTTCCATTGGCCAGCTGTTGTAGCCTGCAAGATCAGCTACTGCCAGTTCACTTATTTTAATCTCGGCTTCAGCTAAGCGTTTTCTGCATATATCCAGGATGTCTTTCCTGATATCAGTTACTGTAAGTTTTAGTTTACTGCTTACTTTATCATTAAATAAAATAGATTTTCCACCACTGGCTGCGCAGCAGTCCCACACCTGCAAATTCCCGGCTACATCATTTTTTTCCAGGCTATTAAAAACCTGTTGTGAATTTTTATCCTGCACTACATAATTCTTATTTATTTTTTCCAGGTTTTGTAAAGAACTCCCGTTGGAAAGTCGGAAACAATCATCGGTTTGTTCAAGAACATTGAGTCCGGCCTCAGCTAATTTTTTTTGCACGATCTCAGGGTTTATCCGGCTCCTTATAAACAAATCAGGCTGTTGTAAGAGAGATATGGCAAATGCTTCCTTATCTATTTCTTCAGACAATAATTCTGCGAAAGGAAAAATTAAATTGGTATCGAGTTCCAGGTAATTTAATTTCTCAGGAATAGTAATAGAAAGCCGGGAAGAAAGTTCGGGATCTAAACTTTGAAGTAAACTTGTGGATTGATTGCCGGCCAGGAAGATGGCCTTGTACAGGATCTCCTTACTTAGTTTTTTATCAAATAAATATGCCGTGCGGAAATAGCTGTAACAAATATCAGTAATAAACTTCCTGTCCCTGGAACCAAATTTTTTCTGTGTTGCAAAGAATTTTTTTAGTGAATTACTAAATGGTTCTTTTCCTGTAGCAAGCCTGAGCAGGTCGGATGCATTACTGATATAGCCGTGATAATATTGAATAATAAATAGTTTAAGATGAAGTGCAAGGTTACATCTGCAACAGTGCTTCTACCGGATCTTTTCCAAATAACAACAGTGAAGGATTTTCCAACAGATTTTTTAGCATAACCAAAAAGCCTACAGACTCACGTCCGTCAATAATTCTATGGTCATAGCTCAGCGCTACGTACATCATAGGTTTGATGACTACTTGTCCGTTTACTGCCATTGGGCGCTCCAGGATATTGTGCATACCAAGGATTGCGCTCTGGGGTATATTGATGATCGGGGTGCTCATCATACTGCCAAAAATTCCACCATTGGTAATGGTGAAAGTACCACCCGTCATTTCTTCAATGGTGAGTTTATTGTTCTTTGCTTTGGTAGCAAGTTCAACTACCGCTTCTTCTACTCCTGCCATGCTAAGGCTTTCAGCATTTCTGATCACCGGAACTACAAGGCCTTTCGGCGCACTTACTGCAATAGATATATCACAGTAATCATGATAGATGATTTGCTCTCCGTCAAGGTAGGCATTTACCGAAGGAAATTGCTGCAGTGCATAGCAACATGCTTTTGTAAAGAAGCTCATAAAACCAAGACCAACGCCATGTGTTTCTTTGAATTTGTCTTTGTATTTTTTCCTGATTTCCATGATGGCTGTCATGTCTACTTCATTAAAAGTAGTGAGCATAGCCGTGGTGTTCTTAGCTTCTACCAGCCTGCGGCTGATGGTACGGCGAAGGTTGCTCATTTTCTCAGGACGCTCTTCGCGGCTGAAATTTGCAGTGCCTGGTTTGCTGCCGGGATTAGCCAACAACTCTAACACATCTTGTTTTACAATACGTCCGTTACTGCCACTGGCATGAATATTCTTACTGTCTACTTTTTTATCGGCGATGATTGCTTTAGCAACCGGTGTAGCTTTAATATTTTCTTCGGTAGCTGGAGAAGCTTTTTCTTTTTTCTCTTCTTTTTTCTCTGCCGGCTCAGCAGCAGCTGTTTTTTCCTCTTTTGGAGCCTCTGCAGGTGCTTCGGCATCTGTATCAATACTGCAAACTACATCTCCAATTTCCAGTGTATCGCCTTCTTTGGCTATAAACTTTACAGCGCCTGCCTGTTCGGCATTCACTTCAAAAGTTGCTTTTTCACTTTCCAGCTCTGCTATTACTTCATCTCTTTTCACGTAAGCACCATCTGAGATCAGCCATTTCACCAGCGTCACTTCGTTGATGCTTTCTCCAACCGTTGGAACTTTTATTTCTACAGCCATACCTGTTTTATTTTGTAATGCAGCAAATTTCGGGTAAATTTTTCAGATGGTCTAACCATATTTTGAGTATTTCGGTATTCAGCCACAGCAAAGGAATAGCTTCATAAAAATTCTATATCATTGCACGAAAAAATGTCTGCAACGATTGCTCCTTTCATAGGATACCTGGCTTCTGTATTATTAATGATTGGTCTACTGGTGACCAAAGATCTTCAATTCAGGATTTGGAATGGCTTAGGCTGCCTATTCTTTATTATTTATGCTGTTATTATCGGGGCATTGCCGGTACTGCTGACAAATGCTGTTTTGCTTATCATTAATATTTACTATTTTATTAAAATCCTATCCCGGAGTGAAACTTTTGATACAGCTGATATAGATGCAGGAAATGAACTTGCATTGAAATTTCTTCGCTTTTATGAAAAAGACATCTCAGCTTATTTCCCGGCATTTACTCCGGAGCAGCTGCATGAGAATGTAAATATTGTTGTTTTAAGAGACCTGGTTATTGCAAATATGTTCTCAGGAAAACTTGGTGCTGATGGTATACTTAATGTTACATTAAATTATACCGTACCAAAATACAGGGATTATAAAGTGGGGAGATTTTTGTTCGGTACCGCACCGGAAATTTTAAAAGCAAAGGGGGTTAATAAAATAATTTATAACCAGGTTGCAAAAAAATCACACGCAATATTTTTAAAAAAATCTGGGTTCAGTGTTGAAGGAGGAGTTTATACTAAGGAACTAAATTAGAGACATAGTATTTTCTAAGAATCAGAATTATTTTTGAATTAACACAAACCTGTTTTTATTTTTACATTTACAATCTACTTTTGTTTGTATCTTCCTTACTCAGCCTTCAAAACTGATTAATTGGTACTTCATTTGCAAACAATATGGTATTAATTTTATTTAGATGAAAAAAAAACAAATAATTATAGGGGCTGCTGCGGCAGCGGCGCTTACAACGGCCATTGTGTATTCTTACAGTAAATGTAGTACTCACAAGCGACTAAAAAATGTCGCAGACGAAGGATATGAAACAGCACACGATATTTTATATCCCGGTAAAAAAAAGAAAAGAAATAAGTTGAAATTTGGACCGGTTTTACCGTAGTGCCTTTTTTCTTTTTTCGTTGTTTGCCCTGCCCACACAGCTCCATAATACGCACAAGACTACCTTTTATTTATGGATACATATGGTAAGATATTAGTTATTGCCATGCCTGTTTTTCTCTTGTTGGTTTTATTTGAAAAATGGTATGGATACCGCAAAGGCCTGGAAACTGTGCGGTATATGGATATGGTGAGCAGCCTAGCCAGTGGTGTTACCAATGCCACAAAAGATGTGCTTGGTCTTGCATTTGCCATCATCAGTTATAAATGGCTCGTATCAAAAATTGCCCTTACTCACATTGAAGCAACCTGGATCACTTATGTCGTTGCATTTATTGCTTTAGACTTTGCAGGTTACCTCGTTCATGCACTCTCACATAAAATAAATTTTTTCTGGAATGGTCATATTATTCACCACAGCAGCGAAGATTTTAACCTTGCCTGTGCACTCAGACAAAGTATTTCAGTTTTTGCAAAACTCTTTGTGATCCTGCTATTGCCTGCTGCTTTGCTTGGTGTACCAGCAGAAGTAATTGCTGTTGTTGGACCCTTGCATTTATTTGCCCAATTTTGGTATCATACGCAACACATCAAAAAAATGGGTTTTCTTGAACATGTTATTGTTACACCTTCCCATCATCGTGTGCATCATGCCATTAATCCTGTATATATGGATAAGAATTTTGGGCAGATCTTTATCATCTGGGACAAAATTTTTGGCACATTTCAACCAGAGCTAAAGGACGAACCGGCAGTATACGGTGTTACCCGTCCTGTACAAACATGGAATCCTATTCGCATAAATTTTCAACACATGTTCCTGCTGTTGAAAGATGCCTGGTATACCGCTAAGTGGTCAGACAAAGCAAAAGTATTTTATGGTCCCACCGGCTGGCGACCTGCAGACGTAGAAGAAAAATTTCCGGTATTCAAAATTACTGATGTACATAATTTCGAAAAATACAATACCACTGGTACAGCCGCTTTCAGGGTTTATGTCATAGCACAACTTTTCTTTCTTTTATTCTTTGTAGGCTATCTATTTGGTAATGTTGCCATGATAAGCAGACCGGGCATCTTTATCTATGGTGCTTTCATTTTTGTATTTGTTTATGCCCTCACAGATTTTATGGACGGCAACCGATATGCCTGGCTTTGGGAAGCAGTGAAATTATTTTTTGGTCTTGCAGTAATAGTGCTCACAGGAGACTGGTTTGGAGCTACAGTATATTTTCCATTTCTCAAATGGCTTGTGCTTATTTACCTGATTTCATCTTTTGCATTTGTTTCTTTATATCAGCGCAAAACGTTTTACTCAGCTTCGGTTTCTTACGCTTCCTGAAGATTTTCCTTCAAATGATTGCAATTTAAAAAACTGTGTATTAGATTAGTATTCGATTCTAATGTATACATAGATCATTCTTTTTTTCCTTTACCTCTGCCAAGCATTAAAAAACTTTTACTAAAAAAAGCCTCATCATTATGCCCAGCAACCTCAGTCCCAGAATCAAAGCAATCCAAAAAACAATTAAAGTACCACAGACCGGCGATTACGATACGGCAACCATTTATGAATTACTACATATAATGGGCCTATCCAGGGACACCGGATCCATGTACAGTAACCGGGTAAATATCCAAAAGAAGCTTGGGTTTTCAGGAGGTGCGCTCGATGGTATTTTTGGAATAAATACCACCACTAAGCTGGAAGCGTATGTCAGTGATCTATTGCCCAAACTACCCACTGGTGCAAATATGATCGTTTCAAAAAAAGGAGTAGGCCTGATAGTGGAGAGTGAGATCTCAGGTGAAAGTGCATACAATTTAAAATATAAAAATCCTATTTGGCCACAGAGTGCCAGTGGTATTACAGTTGGTATTGGCTACGATCTTGGTTATATGACTGCAAGTAAAATACAGAAAGATTGGGGTGCATGCCTTAGCGCTTCTGATGTTAGTAGCATGCAGGCAGTTGCCGGAATAAAAGGCGATGCTGCCAGGATTGCCTTGGCAAATAATGTGGGAGGAATAAAAAAAGTTTCTATTTCTTATGAAAATGCAAAGGAAATATTCTACGTGAATTCACTTCCTGCATATGCAAAATATACTGTGGGCATTTATAAAGATGTAGCTGAATTGCCGCCAGATGCACAGGCAGCGTTGCTATCAATTGTTTACAACAGGGGTGCCAGCCTTAGTGGGGACAGGAGAAGGGAAATGAAAAATATTGTTTCGCTGGTCACTCAAAAAAACCTCAGTGGCATAGCAGCTGAAATACGATCTATGAAAAGACTGTGGACGACACCGGCAACACGGGGGTTGCAGACAAGAAGAGAAAAAGAAGCAGTATTGGTAGAACAGGCAAGTTATTATTACAACCCTTCGGAAGTGATACTGGTGTAAGAGAATCAACGAATAAGTAGAAGGCTGCCTTTCAGGATTTTATTTTTGTCATATGTGATGATATAAACGTATGCACCCGGTGACGCTGCTTGTCCTTTGAAGCGGCCATTCCAGGGCTTTACGATGGATTTGTTTTCAAAAACCAATTGTCCGTATCTATTATAAAGCTGCAATTGGAAATCTGGAAATGCATTCAATGCAGGAATGCTCCAGGTGTCATTTCTTCCATCATTATTAGGTGTAAATGAATTTGGTATATAAATTCCATTATAGAATTTCACATTCATGGTATCTGAACTTGTGCCGCAATTATTATTACTTACTGCAGTCAGCACATAAGTTCTTTCGACAGTAGTAGAGCTTATAGGTGTGAGTATAGTCGCATTATTCAGATCTGTAGATGGAGACCATAGCACTGACTGGTATGTTCCGGATACCGATCCATTGAGCTGTACCGGGCTTCCAATTATGGTTACTTTATCAGGGCCTGCATTTGCAATTGCTGTAGAAAAAACATTTACCTGCACCGTTGCGGTATCTGCACATCCATTACTTAATGTTGCAGTTACTGTATAGCTTATAGATTGTACCGGAGATGCTTTTGGGTCAGGTATATTAATTTCATTTAGCCCTGTTGCAGGGGCCCAAAGATAAGTGTCGCCACCGGAGGCATTTAATTGTATGGAATCTCCGATACAAATTCCTGCCGAAGTAGGTATGATTACTGCATCTGCAGAAGTAAGCGTTGTTACACTGGTATTTGCAGAAGCGGAACAGCCTGCAGTATTAGTCACAATTACTGTATAATTGCCGGCCTGTGCTGCATTGATATTTTGAAGATTTGGGGTTGCGAGTGTGGATGAGAAATTAGAAGGTCCGGACCAGATATAGGTGGCCCCACCCGTTGCAGTTAGTTGCACATGGGCACCTAAACAAACCGGGCTATTATTCGCAGCAGTTGCAATGGGTACATCAACCACCCTTACACCAAGTACATCGCTATAGATACGGCATTGTGGCGATGAAAAATTTCCCGTTTCAGCGGCTGCCAGCCTATAAAAATAATTACCGATAGGAGTACCTGCAGGAATATTTACTGTGAGAGTCGTAGCATTTTCATTAGGAATATTTGTCCATGTTCCATTTCCATTGGATTGTTGCCATTGAAAAAAGGGATTCGTGTATCCTGCAGAAACAGTGGTGTTGAATGAAAAACTCTTACTCTGGTTGGTACAAACAATTACTGTGTCTGTAGTTTCATTTTGAATTTTTGGTGTAAGTCTTGGCCCGCATGGACGGAAAGTAATATCATCCAGCAGCAGATCATTTCCACAACCGCCGGCCGCATTGTTTACCATTCTGATCACTACTTCTGATACAGAAGAAGGGGTAGTAAAAAAGAAACCAAATTGTTTCCAGACCGGGCCTGGCTCCGGCGGAATATTTCCGCTATTGAAAGTTTGCAAAACGGTACCATCCAATCTTTCTATGGAGAAGGTTATGTTTGGCTGGCTGGCATTCCCATTACAGGAAGAAGGCTTTATGATATTTAATAACCAGGAGGCAAATTCATAGGTTGTATTTGCACAAAGGTTCCTGACAGTATCTATGTAAAATGGACTTGGCTGAACAGTAGCATTTACAATCATGAAATATCCATTGGGATTGCCGGTATGATCTGCCGAGACAGTGTACCAGGTATCTCCAAAGCATGCGGACGTTTGATTTCTTACGGCATATAATCCGTCATTTGGGCAATCTGAAGCAGAATATTGATAACCGGTAGCAGCTGCAGCCAATGCAGGACCGGGATTTGTTCCGCTGCCAAAAGTGATATTTACGATTGGGTCACCGAGGCTCCCCTGGCACAATTGTGCCCTGGATAAATTTGCGGAGAAAGCCAGAAAAAAAAAGAAAAAAATTCTATACATATCTGCCAACTGAAAGGCTTGAAAGATACGACCGTTTTTTTGGACTCTTTTGTCCTTTATGAAAGTTCTGTTGTTACACAATACAGGTTCGTAAAAGATCTTTGTATATTTACCTCGTAAAACAATAACCTGGTAAAATATTCTTTACAGAATTTCGTTATTCAGCAGTACGCTTTACCACAACCTGATTCAAATGAAAAATTTTTTATGTTTACTGTTCGTTACTGGAATGCTTAGCAGCTGTTTTATTTTTCAAAAAAAAGAAAAATACGGATGCCCGGTTAGTGCAAAAAACACTGGTGCTGAAAATGCGAGTGCAGATAAAAAACTAAAAAAGAAGGACAGGTACAAAGGCGGAAATAAATTTGATTATTGATCAGTAGCCTTTTTCCACAATGCTGTCTTTGATATTCAGGTAACTTAAGTAGCGTTCTTCAGAAATTTTTCCCTCATTCACTGCTTCCTTTACTGCACATCCCGGTTCGTCATAATGAACACAATCATTATACTTACAATCTCCAAGCACGGCCTTCATTTCAGGGAAATAATGAGAGAGTTCGGCTTTGTCTATGTCCACAAGTCCCATTTCCCTGATGCCAGGCGTATCAATAATTCTCCCGCCTTCGGGCAGATCAAACATTTCGGCAAAGGTTGTTGTGTGTTGGCCTTTTCCGCTCCACTCACTTACTATTTCTGTTTTTAAGGTTTTATCAGGAAATATTTTATTGATAAATGAAGATTTGCCTACACCGGAATGTCCGCTAAGCAAGGTTGTTTTGTTCTGAAGTAATTTTTTTATCTCATCTACACCTTCACCCGTTTCCAGGCTCATCTTAAAAATGTTGTAACCGATGGTAGAATAAATAGCATTTACACGCTCAAAAAGAGCTGCTTCTTTTGTTCTCCACACATCTGTTTTATTGAAAACAATAATGGCAGGAACCTGGTATGCTTCAGAAGTGATAAGGAAGCGATCTATAAAACCCAATGAAGTTTTTGGTTCTCTCAGGGTAGCAAAGAGCAGGCTCTGATCAAGGTTGCTGGCTACAATGTGGTGCCGGTGAATATTGTGTGGGCTGCGGCGGTTGATATAATTTTTTCGCTCAAATATCTCACTGATCATCCAGGCATCTTCTTCTGGCTCGGGTTGGATATTGACAATATCTCCAACTGCTATTGGGTTGGTAGAAGTGATATTATCTATCTTAAATTTACCCTTGATCCTTGCTTTGAAGACTTCGCCGGATTCATTTTGTAAAATGTACCAGCTACCTGTGCTTTTATAAACCAATGCCTGCATATAGCCGCAAGATAATTAATTTATTTACCTCAGCATGTAGGCGAAATTAAGGGAGCTTTCTTAATATAATATAAGAGAAAATGATCTCCATCAGCAGGAAAAATATTGCTGCAAAAACGATGGGAAGAAACCTGTCGTAATAACGAACAGAAGTAGAAATTTCAATTTTTGATGTTTCCAGTTTATCAATAGTGTTGTAAATTTCCTGCAAGCTTTCATTGTCCTTTGCCCTGAAATATTTTCCACCGGTTTCTGTAGCTATCTGTGTGAGGAGTTTTTCATCAATACTTACTTTCTGGGTTTGCATGACCACACCCATTCCTGTATTTACAGGCTGTGGTGCAGTACCATCAGTGCCTACACCAATAGTATAGACCCTGATGCCAAATGATTTTGCAATTTCTTTGGCTGTTTGCGGGTCTATCAATCCACCATTGTTTTCTCCATCAGTCAGTAATACTACGATCTTGCTTTTAGCACTTCCGGTACGTACCCTGTCTACAGCAGTTCCCAGGCCGGAACCAATGGCAGTGCCATCCTCAAGCAACCCGTTGTGTATATTCTGAATGGCACTAATCACCACCTGGTGGTCGGTAGTGAGCGGACATTGGGTAAAACTTTCGCCGGCAAAGATCACTACGCCAATGCGATCGGTTGGTCTTTTGGAAACAAAATCAATGGCTACTTTTTTAGCTGCTTCCAGCCGGTTTGGTGTAAGGTCCTGGGCTGTCATACTTCCGCTCACGTCTATACTAAGTACAACATCTATTCCTTCTCCTTCCGCCTGTTGTTGGGCATTGCGCAGCTGTGGCTTAGCTAATGCTACTATAATGCAGGATATGGTGAGCAGCCTGAAAATAAAAGGAAAATGCCTGGCACCTGTTTTCCAGGAGCCAAGCCCTGTAGCTGCTGTGCTGGAAACTAAAATGGAGGAACTGTTTTTATTATTGCGGCGGGCGTAACTCACAATAAGTATGGGTATAAGAATGAACAGCGCAAACAAATACGGCTGGCCAAATTCTATATTACTGAAATATTCTGTGAGCATTACACTGATTTGTTCAATTTTTCTATACGCACTATTGCATTACTTACAAATTCCCGGCATTTGTCAGTTTCATAAGCTGGAGGAAGGTATTTTGCAAATTTGGTGGCATCACTTGTTTGCAAAGCTTCACTAATAAAGTTGACTACATCTTCCGGTGTGTTGTTCCTGTTTAATGTCCTGAGCAGTTCTGCTGTTGTCTGGTTAGAAAAATCCCTGGCTCTTTTGCGGGAATAATATTGTTTAAATATTTCCCCCAGCCTTGTATAAAAGGTCTTGGCTTTTTCCTGTGTATCCGGCGTTTCATTTTTTAATGAAGCAAGCGCTTGCATGGCTTCATCAAACGGAGACAAACGATGCTTTGGCTCTTTTTGTTTTTTTGGTCTGCGCCTCAGGTACCGTATCAGGAAGAACAATAGTATCAACCCCAGTAAAACAGCAGCTGCTATATACATCCAGGTTCTGTCAATATAAAAAACTGTTCTTACCGGCTTTATATCCCTTAGCTGCCCTGTACTATCTTCAGGTGCATACTTTACTTCTATTGGAATGGCTTCTGCATTCAGGTTAAATACTCCGCTGCCTCTCCTGATAACTACAGGTAGTTTGGGGATTTGCCAACTTCCACTATCCCAGCTGGTCAGTTGCATATCCTGGACAATAAAAAACTTTCCCTGGGCTGAAGAATCAAATTTATTCTTAGCCATCATTTCAAAATGGGGGAATGAATCCGGCACATTAAATTCTACCCTGAAATCGTTGCTGGGAAAAGTGAAGAGCAGCCGGTAATGGATAGGCTCCCCGATAAGTATTTCTTTTTTATCTATGCTCGTGCTAATGCTTTGCGCAGGAGATTGCAGGCCGGTGCAGCAAAGCACTGCAACCAACAATAAGTATCCTGTACAAATCTTTCGCATAAATAAATTTTATTTTCTGTTGTGAAAAAACTGCTGTAATATTTTCACATAATCATTATCTGTTCTCACGTGCAGAAGATCTGCACCAGATTTTCTGAAATTGGTTTTGGCTATTTCGCTCTGTTTCAAAAAATGCTGCCGGTAATTTTGTCTCACAACTGCATCACCTGTATCTACCCATTTGGTTTTACCTTCTTCTGCATCCCTTAATTTCAACAGGCCTACATCAGGAAGTTCCATATCCATTTTGTCATAGATCTTCAGGCCAATGACATCATGTTTTTTACCTATTATCTTCAGGTCATTGTCATAGCCTGTTGCTAAAAAATCACTAAGAATAAAAGCAATACTTTTCTGCCGGGTTGTGTTGTTGAAATATTTAATAGCTTCATCCAGGTTAGTACCATTTTCCTGTGGCTTTACAGTAAGCAGTTCCCGCACTATATACAAACCATGCGCTCTTCCTTTTTTTGGGGGGATGAATTTTTCTATTTTATTGCTGAAGAAAATAACCCCAACCTTATCATTATTATTGATGGCACTAAAAGAAAGCACTGCTGCAATCTCTGTGATCACATCTTTTTTTCTTCTGCCAATACTTCCAAACATATTACTGCTGCTACAATCTACCAACAACATAACGGTAAGTTCTCTTTCTTCTTCAAAGAGTTTCGTATACGGAGAAGAAAATCTTGCACTCACATTCCAGTCTATAAAACGCACATCGTCTCCTGCACTATATTCCCTCACTTCCCTGAAGCTCATTCCTTTTCCTTTAAATGCGCTGTGGTATTCTCCGGAAAAAAGATTGGTATTTATTTTCTTGCTTTTGATCTCCAGCTCCCGCACCTTTTTCAACAATTCGGTAGTGCTACCTTCTATGGGCGTCACTTTTTCTTCCGGCGGTATGTTGGTTTTCTTTTTAAACAAAAGAGAAATTAATTAAAAAGTCAAAATTAAAAATCGAGAGATCCCGAAAGACGGGAGTAAAAAGTAAAAAGTAAAAAGTAAAAAAATGGAAGGCTTTATTGTGAAGCATGCATTCTAAAGCTGAACCTGCTTATTTTTTTACCGATTTTATTTATTATGGAACGTTTACTGTTTTCAATATTTCATTGATGATATCTTCGGCATTAATGTTTTCTGCTTCTGCTTCATACGTAAGACCGATACGATGGCGAAGTACATCTTTACTGATATTGCGAATGTCTTCTGGTATTACGTAAGCTCTTTTATTGAGGAAAGCATAGGCTTTAGCAGCAAGCGCAAGGTTGATGCTGGCACGTGGTGAACCTCCAAAACCAATCAATGGTTTTAGTTTTGCCAGGTTATATTTATCAGGATACCTGGTAGCAAACACAATGTCGAGGATGTAATTTTCTATTTTTTCATCTATATAAATATCCCTTACCAGTTCTTTTGCTGTGAGTATTTCCTGGGTGCTTGCTACTGCATTAATCGTGGGTGGAATAAGACCCTGTGTGTTCTGGCGGATCACGATTTGTTCTTCTGCTTTTGTTGGGTAAGTTACTACCACTTTCAGCATAAAACGATCTACCTGTGCTTCGGGCAGGGGATAAGTACCTTCTTGTTCTATAGGATTCTGTGTTGCCAATACCAAAAAAGGTTCCGGTAGTTTATAGCTTGTATCACTGATGGTGACTTGTCTTTCCTGCATGGCTTCCAATAAAGCACTCTGCACTTTTGCCGGTGCACGGTTTATCTCATCTGCCAGTATAAAGTTGGCGAAGATTGGCCCTTTGCGCACCACAAATTCACTACGCTGTTGCTGATATATCATAGTGCCGATAAGATCAGCAGGCAAAAGATCAGGTGTAAACTGGATCCTGCTGAAATGTGCACTAATAGTAGATGCCAGTGATTTAATAGCAAGTGTTTTTGCCAGTCCCGGTACGCCTTCCAGTAAAACGTGTCCGTTACTTAAAAGACCGATCAATAGTCTTTCGACCATTACCTGTTGGCCCACGATCACTTTGCCAAGTTCATCATTTATCCTGGAAGCAAAACCTGAAGCCGCTGCAATCTTGTCTGTAAGTATCCGAATGTCATCTGCTGTTTGTAGCATAATATATCTTTAATTTTCTGAGGGCTGCAAAATACGAACCTAACTGCAAGAATGGCATTCAAATACTGAGAGTGAGTAAAATATTTGGTTAAAATTCCACACTTTAATCTTTGTAAGATTAAATGGGTTGCTGTCTTAAGCAGGTCATTTAGTTTTCTCTAAAACAAAAAAGCTGACCATTCAGATCAGCCTTTATAAATAATATTTTGAGTTTTTACTGTACAATAATCCCACCGTAAACGATCTCTCCTTTTACTATATTTAGTCCTTTGTGCAGATCAGGGTTAAGTTCACATGCTTTCTCCCAGCCTAACCCAGCTATCTTTAATACATAAGGAAGTGTAACATTTGTCAATGCAAGTGTGGAAGTGTAAGGAACAGCACCCGGCATATTTGCTACACAATAATGAACAACGTCATCAATGATATAAGTTGGGTCTTCATGTGTGGTAGCCCTGGTAGTTTCAAAACAACCTCCCTGATCTACAGCTACGTCCACCATTACCGTTCCCGGCTGCATGTCTTTTAGCATGTCCCTTTTTATCAGTTTTGGTGCTTCTCCTCCCGTAACCAAAACAGCTCCTATGATAAGGTCATGATTTTTTATGTGTTTGCGAATGTTGTACTCGCTGCTGAATTCTGTAACAACATGTGGCGGCATGACATCATTTATGTAACGTAGCCTTTTCATATTAATGTCGAGTACGGTAACCTGTGCACCAAGGCCTGCCGCCATTTTTGCAGCTTGTGTACCTACAACACCTGCACCAAGTACCAACACTTTTCCTGGTCTCACACCCGGCACACCGCCAAGTAAGATCCCCTTTCCTTTGATTGGCTTTTCCAGGTATTTTGCTCCCTGCTGAATGGCCATTCTTCCTGCCACTTCACTCATGGGTGTAAGCAGGGGCAGGGAACCATCAGCATCCTGAACTGTTTCATAAGCTATACAAACTGCCTTGCTGTTAATCATGGCATCTGTTAGCGTTTTGCTGGAAGCAAAATGGAAATAAGTAAAAAGTACCTGGTCTTCTTTGATCAGGCCATATTCTTCAGCAATAGGCTCTTTTACTTTTACAATCAGATCACCGGAAGCATACACGTCTGCTATTGTAGGTAGGATACTCGCACCTGCGGAAAGATAATCATCGTCGCTAAATCCACTTCCTATGCCGGCTCCTTGCTGCACATATATGGTATGCTCCCTTTTTACAAGTTCAAAAACTCCTGCGGGAGTAATACCAACCCGGTTTTCATTGTTTTTTATTTCTTTAGGAACACCTATGTTCATGATTAGTTTTTTTTTAGAATTCGCCGCAAATATACTTAGGTGCATGAAAATTCATATTCATTTTTTGATGATTAATATGATGTCCAAAGAAATTTATAAAAGATGAACCCAAAAAAAATCTCTCCGAAGAGAGATCAATATTTTTTCTTTTTTTACCAGCCACCACTTGCTCCGCCGCCTCCAAATCCACCTCCACCAAAGCCGCCGAAACCACCGCCACCGCCGCCACCGCCACCTCTGCCTCCGCCCCCATATCCTCCGCCAAGCATTGGGAAAATGAATGGTGCACCAAGTCCACGATATCCTCTTCGACTCATAAATGTGCCACCACGTCCGCCGCCGCCACCCCTTGAGGATAAAAATAGAATCAGGAGAATAATGCCAATAATAAACAATGGACTTCCACCGCCTTCTTTTCCCTTTCTCTCTCTTGGGGTATTATAAGTTCCTCTTACAGCTGCCATGATAGCATCAGTACCCTGTTCTATTCCACGATAATAATCGTCGCCCCTAAAGTTTGGCCGGATCACTTCATCTATAATATAACTCGCTGTTGCGTCTGTAAGATTTCCTTCCAATCCGTAACCAGTAGCAATGCTGATCTTCCTGTCGTTTTTGGCAATAAGTAAAATGACTCCGTTATTAAATTCTTTTCCACCAACGCCCCAGGCACGACCAAGCTCTGTAGCATAATCTGTAATTTCTCTTCCTCCCGTGGTTGGAATGATCACCACAGCTATTTGAGTAAAACTGCTATCGTCCAGGGCTACAAGTTTTGCTTCCAGGGCTTGCAGTTGTCCGGGGGTAAGGGTATTGGTACCAAAATCATTTACAAGTTTCTGCGTTGCGGGAGGACCTTTGAGCAGAGATGCAGGATCAAAATTTTCCTGTGCCCGGACTGTAACCAGGGAAATGATAGTGAAAAGTAACAGGAAGATTTTTTTCATAACTATTTATTATACCTATGCAGATGAAGCAGTGTAAATGAGTTTACATTATTTCCCAAACACTATATCATCAGGTAATTCATTTTTATCGGTTGCGGCTTCATAAGGGAATTGTTCGTGTAGCGTATGTCCGATTGTATTCAAACAGTTTTCTATGGCAAAACACATGTCCCTGCTGTCAATTTCTTTTATCATTTGTTGAACTGCAGCATTCCAGTAATCAGATCCAACTTTTTCATGTATGCCTTCATCGCCAAAAAGCGCAAGTTCATGGTCTTTGGTAGCCAAATAAAGCAAGACCCCATTTCTATGAGCCGTATTATTCATTTGCAGGTGATAGAAAATTTCTTTCGCTCTTTCTACAGTATCCACCAGTGGGTTTTTGCTTTCTAAATACACCCTCACTTCTCCGCTGGTAGTCGTTTCTACCTTGCGAATTGCTTCTACAATTCTTTCCTGTTCTTCCTGTGAGAAAAATTTATTTGGCTTATTGAAGTAAGAAAGTATACCCACGGTTTATCTTTTAAAATTTATTTCCACGGCTTTATCAGCACCCGGATCTGAAGTAAAACCATCTTTTGCTGAGAAGCCAAACATTCCACCAATAACATTGGCCGGAAAACTTCGGATCGTACTATTGTAATCTGCTATTGCTGTATTAAAATCAGTGCGGGCAAATTTTATTCTCCTCTCTGTGCCTTCCAGCTGAACCTGTAAATCTGCAAAAGCCCTGGTTCCCTGCAACTCAGGGTAATTTTCTACATTAATCAATAACCTGTTGGTCGCTGCGGCCACCTGGTTTTGTGCTTCAGTAACCTGGTTGTATTCTGAGGCAGTTATACCTGACACTGCAGCTGCTCTTGCCTCTGCAATTTTCTGCAAGGTGGTTTTTTCAAAATCTGCTCCACCTTTTACAGTATTCACCAGGTTAGGGATCAGGTCAAGTCTCCGCTGATACACATTCTGTACCTCATTCCATTGGAGCTTTACCTTTTCTTCCTTTTTTACCAGGGTATTGTAAGTAGTATAGGATAAAATGCCTGCTACTACAATGATACCGGCAATGATATAGCCAATAATATTTTTGCGCATGGAGATAATTAGAATTTCACTTCCGGAGCTTTATCAGCACCGGGATCTGAGGTAAATCCTGCTTTTGGAGAGAAGCCAAACATTCCTGCCATCAGGTTCATTGGGAAAGAACGAACTTTTACATTGTAAGCATTCACTTCTTCATTAAAAACTTTACGTGCATTTTTAATATTGTTTTCAATGCCTTCCAATTGATTCTGAAGTTTTGTAAAATTTTCTGTAGCCCTCAAAGTAGGATAGGCTTCTACTGTAGCAAGCAACCGACTCAGGGCGCCGCTAAGTTGACCCTGTGCCGCCTGGTATTCTGCAATTTTTTCAGGTGTCAGGTTATCTGCATTGATGTTTACACTCGTTGCTCTCGCTCTTGCATTGATCACATCAGTCAATGTTGATTTTTCAAAATCTGCCGCACCTTTTACAGTGTTTACAAGATTACCTACCAGGTCATTACGGTTTTGGTATTCTGCCTGTACATTGTTCCAGGCTTTTTTTACACTTTCATCTTGTTTTACAAGACCATTATAGCTGTTGCAGCCCATAAAGCCTACTATCAGCAGAACTACCACAAGGATTAATACGATTCCTTTCATTGTTTGTTTTGTTTAGAATGTCTCATACTCATGCATAGTAGCAGGATGGGAACATCAGGGTGGTGAATTTGTTTTGTTTAATAAGTAAAAATAATCATTTAGTAACAGATGCAACTATTTCATCTTTTTACTTTTATTGAATAATTTATCCGGTAATTGCTTTTATTCCGGGAAGTTCTTTTCCTTCAAAGAACTCAAGTAGAGCACCCCCGCCAGTACTTACAAAACTTACTTTATCCTGCAGGTGAAACATATTGATGGCAGAAACACTGTCACCACCACCTATCAGGCTATAAGCACCGTTCTCAGACGTTGCTTTTGCAACTGCTTCTGCGATAGACTTAGTTCCTTTTTGAAATTTTTCCATTTCAAAAACACCCATTGGCCCATTCCATAATATTGTTTTACTCTTACCGATCACTTCGCTAAATATTCCAATTGCTTTACCCCCGATATCCAGTCCCATCCAGCCATCGGGAATCTGGTCAGTTGGGCTTTCCTGGGTTTGGGCATCTGCTGCAAATTTATCTGCAATGATGCTGGTTTCGGGCAAGTGAATACTTACTCCTTTTTCTTTTGCTTTCTCCAGAATCTCTAGTGCTAAATCAGTTTTATCATCTTCACACAGAGAAGATCCAATACGACCTCCACGGGCCTTCATAAATGTATAAGCCATTCCACCACCAATAATAATATCAGAAGCCTTGTTCAATAAATTTTCGATGATCAGGATCTTATCACTCACTTTTGCTCCGCCTATAATTGCGGTAAATGGTTTCTCTGCATCTTCCAGAAGTTTCTGTGCATTTTTCACTTCTGCTTCCATCAGCAACCCAAACATTTTATGGTCTGCATCAAAGAATTCTGCAATGACTGCAGTAGATGCATGGGCACGATGGGCAGTACCAAATGCATCATTTACATATACATCTCCGAGTTTACTCAATTTTTCTGCAAAGGCTTTGTCTCCTTTCTCTTCTTCCGGGTGAAAGCGAAGGTTCTCTAACAGCAATACTTCTCCCGGCTTCAGCATATCTGCTGTAAGATTGGCCTGGGAACCTATGCAATCATCTGCAAAAAAGACTTTTGTTTCTCCGCCAAGTAATTCGTGTAAATGATCGAGCAAATGTTTTAAAGAATATTTATCCTCGGGACCATTTTTTGGACGACCAAAATGACTCATTAAAATAGCACTACCACCATCTTCCAATATTTTTTTTATGGTTGGTATTGTAGCGGTCATCCTGGTATCATCGGCTATACTCATGTCATCATCGAGTGGCACATTAAAGTCAACCCTAACGAGGGCTTTCTTGTCTTTAAAATTGTAAGAAGAAAAATTTGTCATGGGGTTAAAAATATTTTAAGGTCAATTTTATTGATTTATGATTATTCATTATAGTGCGAAAGGTAATATTTACTATGGATATTGTCCTCTCTAATGGATCAAAGATTTTTTGCAAAAAAAAGCCACATGCAGTATGACTACATGTGGCAGAAAATATTTAATAAAATTTATTTGCTGATTAGCGTAGCAAAATGCTTTACAGTCCGCACCAGCTGGCTTACATAACTATTCTCATTATCGTACCAGCTTACAGTTTTTACAAGTTGTGCACCACCTGCATCTACAACTTTTATTTGTGTAGCATCATATAAAGAACCATAAGTAATTCCAATAATGTCTGAACTTACAATTTCATCCTCATTGTAACCAAAACTTTCATTGCTGGCAGCTTTCATTGCAGCATTTACTTCTTCTGCAGTTACATTTTTTTCCAGGATGGTGTATAATTCTGTAAGAGAACCGGTAATAACAGGAACCCTCTGTGCACCACCATCAAGTTTTCCTTTCAGTTCCGGCAGTACAAGTCCGATTGCTTTTGCAGCACCCGTACTGTTTGGAACAATGTTCTGAGCAGCAGCTCTTGCCCGGCGAAGATCTCCTTTTGGATGAGGTGCATCTAAAGTATTTTGGTCATTGGTATAAGCATGTATGGTGGTCATGATGCCACTTTTAATACCAAAAGAATCATTCAGCACTTTTGCCATTGGCGCAAGACAGTTCGTGGTGCAGCTTGCACAACTAATGATTGTTTCGCTGCCATCAAGAATTTCATGGTTTACATTGAAAACAATTGTTTTCATGTCACCGGTAGCTGGTGCAGAAATAATTACTTTTTTAGCTCCTGCAGTAATATGTGCCTGGGCTTTATCTTTATCTGTAAAAAAACCTGTGCTTTCTATCACTACGTCTACATCATGCTTTCCCCAGGGAATGTTTGCAGGATCTTTTTCTTTATAAACTGTAAGCTCATGCTCATTTACTTTTATAGTATTCTCTGTATGAGATATTTTCTGATCAAACCTACCTTGTGCACTGTCGTATTTCAGCAAATGTGCCAGCTGCTCCGGACTTGTAAGGTCATTTACTGCTACTACGTCAATACCCTCCATATTGTAGATCTGGCGATAAACCAGGCGGCCAATCCTTCCAAATCCATTAATTGCTACTTTTATTGTACTCATAACTGTTGTGTTTATTTATAGTGGAAATATAAAAATTTTGCGTGGCAAAAATACAGGTTGTCTGGTAAAATAACTATTATAAAAAAGGTTGTTACTGAATTGTACGTTCAATATTTTGGTACCTGAGCTTCTAATATAAAATTAATCAGAAGATAAAATAATAAACAAAGATTTAAAAAAATGAATGCTCCGGCATAATTATTGACAATGGCGGCACCCACGGTAAGCAAAATATTTTATAGTATTATAAGAAGTTCTCTCCTTATTACTCTGGTATTTTAAGAAGTGATTTGTAGTTTTGTAGCATATCCTTCAAAAATTTATTTTTTATTGCCTACCCGGTATATTATTTAGATGTATTGAGTTTTTTCTATTGGAAAGTAAAAAATATTCGGTATCATGTAGGAATGTCCAGTGTTTGATACCCTGGAACGAAGAACAAGAATAAAAGGAATACTAGTATTTGAAAGTAACATACACTTAATAAGAATTTGTAGTAAGGATAATCTATTATCATACCTGGATTATTGCTGCAGTTTCTTTTTATTTAACCAAAATTCCGAATGAAGAGTCAGATACTCCTTAAAGTTATTGTTTGTATTTGTTTCAGCACTCTTGCTTATGTTGCCGCTGCACAGCCCCAGGCTGCTTTTACGGCAACCCCTCTTACAGGATGTGCTCCGCTGGTTGTGAACTTCCAAAATCAAAGTATCAACGCAGTTCAATGGAGGTGGGATTTAGGCAACGGAAGTATATCATTTTTACAAAATCCCTCCGCTACTTACTTTACCCCCGGAACTTTCACCGTAAGGCTTATAGTTAAAAACGCAGCTGGTTTAGCTGATACCCTGGTCAGAACGAATTACATAACTGTAAATCCTATACCCCAAATAGCTTTTTCAGGAAATACATTAAATGGTTGTATACCGCTAAGTGTTCAATTCAGTAATTCTACCGTAACTCTTGGATCTACCACTACATGGAATTGGGATTTTGGTGATGGTGGATCTTCCTCCTTACAAAATCCATCGTACACTTATACTTCTCCTGGTTCTTTCAATGT
Organism: Chitinophagales bacterium; assembly: GCA_038208485.1. Taxonomy (GTDB): domain Bacteria; phylum Bacteroidota; class Bacteroidia; order Chitinophagales; family Chitinophagaceae; genus Ferruginibacter. Next base: position 63,617 of record JBBQYS010000001.1, on the reverse strand, counting down.
GTCACTTTTGGCTGTGAATAGTTTTGGTTGTATAGCATCACTTACCAAGCCGAATTATATTGTAACAAATCCAAAAGTCACAGCGGGGTTTACTTTTATTCCTCCTACGGGCTGTGTGGTCCCACAAACAATAAGTTTTACCAATACAACTACCGGAACCGGACCACTCACTTACCTCTGGAACTTTGGTGATGGATCCACTTCTGTAGCCGCTAATCCCAGTCATATTTATACTGCTGGTGGAAGTTATAGTGTCACCTTAATAGCCACAAACAGTTTTGGTTGTTCTGATACTATACAAAGGATGAATATTGTGAGCATAGGAAACAATTCTACTTCCTTCTCTTCTCCTGCCATATCCTGTGCAGGAAAGGAAATAGCATTTACAAATACCAGCACCCCTGGTCCCACTACCTCATTCTGGCAGTTTGGTGATGGAACTACCTCTACTTTGCTTTCTCCCGTAAAAACATATACTACTCCCGGAGTTTATACAGTAAAACTCAGAAATCAATTTGGTTCTTGCGCTGATTCCATCAGCCGTATAATTACAATTTCTCCCGGAGCTATTGCAGGTTTTCAAGGCAGCCCATTAGAAGCATGTGCACCTAATCTTACTGTGAACTTTACCAATACAGCCACGGGTGTACAATCTGTTTTGTGGCTGTTTGGAGATGGGGCCACTTCTACACAGCTTTCTCCATCGCATACTTATACATCGTCGGGGAGCTTTACAGTTACCCAAATTGTAACCAACAATAGCGGATGTAATGATACTTTGATTCGGCCGGTTTATGTAAAAATTCAGCGGCCGGAAATAACTTTGGATAACCTTCCGACGGAGGGGTGTGCACCCTTTCCCTGGACGTTTACCGCTACGAATAACAGTAATATTCCAATAACGAGTTATCTCTGGGATTTTGGTGATGGCACCACTTCTACTGCCGCCTCTCCTTCACATATATTTAGTGTAGGAAATTATGATATTACACTCATTGTGCAAGTTGCTGGTGGATGTGCAGATACAATAAAAGTTCCCGGCGGCATTATAGCTTCCCTGAAGCCTGTAGCAGCTTTTACTGCAACTCCAAGAGAAGCATGTGCAAAAATTCCAATTAATTTTTCCAGTAGTGGCTCTACCGGAAGTATAGATACCTGGTTTTGGGATTTTGGAGATGGTGGAACTTCTACCGCTTCTTCTCCGATACATATGTATTCAGATACCGGCTATTTCAATATTATGCTTGTCGTGGGATCTAACAGTTGCTATGATACCCTTACCATTAATCAATACATCTATATTAAACCTCCCATTGCTTCTTTTAGTGTTTCGGCTGATTGCATCAACAAATACAATAAGGTATTTGTAGACCAAAGCGTAGGAGCAGATGAATGGTATTGGGATTTTGGCGATGGTGCTACATCTACTTTACAAAACCCTGCACATATTTACACCGTTCCGGGAATATATATTGTTTCACTTCGGGTGTTTAATATTTCTACCGGATGTGATCATACGAAAACACAGGAAATCATTGTTGCGGATGAACCAGCCCAATTTACAGCGAGTTCCACAGAGTTTTGCAAAGGCTCCGGCACTACCTTTACGGCGACTGCTGCCCAATCGCAATCGCAGATCTTATTTTATGACTGGTCATTTGGTGATGGTGCAACCGATACAGGAAGGGTAGTAAATCATATTTATACCACAGCTGGAATTTTTGATGTTACACTTATTATTACTGATGTAAATGGATGTACAGATACTTTACGACGCATTGCTTACATAACAGTGATAGGTCCTGTTGCAAATTTCACCCACATTGCACCTCCCTCCTGCGGTAATTTTCCTATTACTTTCTTAGACGCTACCATTACGAATGGATCTTATCCTGTAACAAATTGGAATTGGGATTACGGAGATAACACTATAGTTAATGGTGCTGTTGCTCCATTTACCCATTTATACACAACTCCAGGCATATTTTCCGTCACCATGACTATAACTGATTCCTTCGGCTGTATGGATACGATCACTAAACCAAATTTGATCACTATAAGTTTTCCGGAAGCAAATTTTTCTACGCCAGATACTGCATCATGCCCGTCAGCAGGTGTGCAGTTTATAAATACTTCCACCGGTCCGTCTCTCTCTTATTTTTGGGATTTTGGAGATGGAACTACCAGCACACTTGCACAACCGATTCATAGTTATGCAACGGATGGTGTGTATACAGTAAGTCTTAATATTACCGATCAGTTTGGTTGCACTGCGTCCCTTGTGAGAGATAATTACATTAGGATAGTGACACCGCTGGCTGATTTTACAGTAAATAATACGACAAGTACTTGTCCGCCCCTCATCGTACAGTTTAATAATACGTCCGTAAATTTTGCAAGCATTTTATGGGATTTCGGAGATGGAAATACCTCGTCCTCTGCTAACCCGTCACATTTTTATAATTTTCCCGGGGTTTTTACTGCCAGACTTACTGTTACAAGTCCAGGAGGTTGTACCTCTTTTAAAGAAATGCCAATAACTGTATCAGGCCCCCAGGGTAACTTCTCTTATAGTCCTTTGGAAGGCTGTCTCCCACTTAGGGTTTCATTTACTGCCACATCTCTTGCACGGAGCAGTTTCATTTGGGATTTCAGTGATGGCACCACTGTGGCAACTACAGATTCTGTCGTTATTCATGAATACACGATTCCGGGCACATATATACCACGTATGATTCTGCAAGATATGAATGGATGCACGGTATCTATTGCGGGAATTGATACAATAAGGGTGAATGGTGTAGAAGCGAGGTTTTCTACCGACACCCTTCTTGGCTGTAACCGTACTCTTATTCAGTTCACAAATGAAAGTGTAGGAAACCAGGCGATTGCTGGTTTTGAATGGGATTTTGGCGATGGACAAACCAGTACTGCCGAAAATCCATTGCATGAATATCTTTTACCTGGAATATATTTTCCAAAATTAAAGGTGACCACTTCTGGTGGATGTACAGATACGGTTACTTCGGCACTTCCTGTAAAGATTGTTTTGTCTCCGGAAGTATCGGTTGCCTCTCCATTGAATGGATGTGCTCCTTTAAATTTAAGTGTTACCGGGAACCTCATAAACGGCGACACTTCTCAGATACGCTGGGATTGGCGGTTCAGCGATGGTACAACACACACGGGTATCTCTTCCCCACCACTTGTGTTTGCTAATGCTGGTACATATACTTACAGCCTGATCGCCACGAATAGTTCCGGGTGTAAAGACACAGTTGCAGGGAGCTTTGAAGTTTACCCGCTACCCAATGTAGTTGCAGGCAATGATCTAACCATCTGCCAGAATGCCGGGAGAAATTTATCTGCTGCGGGTGCAGTAAGTTATTCCTGGTCTCCTTCTGCAGGGCTCAGTTGTATAACATGTGCGAATCCCATAGCTACCCCCGATTCTGCAAGAACTTATGCAGTTACGGGTACTAATTCTTATGGCTGCATTAACCGGGACTCGGTTTCTGTAGAAGTTATTTATCCGTTACGTATGAGTACAAACGGTGAGGATACACTTTGCATTGGCAGTTCTACCTCGCTTAGTGCTACTGGTGCTGCAAGTTATGCGTGGACACCCCCAACAGGACTAAATAATACAACTGCTTCTACCGTAATGGCTAAACCAATTGTCACAACTTTATACAGGGTTATAGGGAAGGATGGGAAGAATTGTTTTTCTGACACAGCATATTTCCCCGTGCAGGTATATCCCATGCCAACCGTCATTTTGCGGGGAGATACTACTATCAGCGTTGGCAATACAATAATTCTTACACCACAGGTTTCCCAGGATGTTAACCAGGTTTTGTGGCAGAATCCAATAGGTCTTGTACAAACAAATTATCCATCCATCACAGTAAGGCCTACGGGACAAACCCAGTATAATGTAACAGTGTCAAATGTGGGTGGGTGTACTGCGAGAAGCAGTGTAAATATTTCAGTGATATGTAATGATGCAAATGTGTTTATCCCAAACACATTTTCACCAAATGCTGATGGCGCCAACGATGTATTTTATGTCAGAGGCACAGGACTTTTCAATGTAAAATTAATGAGGGTATTCAACAGGTGGGGAGAACTTGTTTTTAGCAGCAATGCTGTCAGAGCAAATGATGCTTCTACCGGATGGGACGGCACATACAAAGGAAAAAAATTAGGCACAGACGTTTATGTGTATATGATAGAAGTGCAATGCGAAAGCAATACCTCCCTCCTCTACAAGGGGAATGTGACTTTATTAAAATAACTAAATATACAACCGGAAATATGGGAAGATTTTTAAAACTAATATTTATTGTGACTATGCTTTTAGGCGCAGTAAATATATCTGCTCAAGACATTCATTTTTCTCAACTTTCAGAAACTCCCTTGCTGCGTAATCCTGCACTTGCAGGTTTGTTTTCAGGAGACGTCAGGATTCAAACTGTATTTCGCTCCCAGTGGAACAGTATTACAGATGCTTATAAAACAGGAAGTGCCAACCTGGAATTTAAAATCCCGGTGGGCAATGGCGACGATTATGCCACCCTTGGTGGACAAATATTATATGACAGGGCAGGTTCTGCGGCCCTCACTTCCACACATATTTTGCCAGTCGTTAATTTTCATAAATCTCTTGGCGGGGAAAGAAGTGCGTACCTCTCGCTTGCTGCTATGGGTGGCTATGTGCAGCGTGGCCTGGATCGGAGCAAGATTAGCACCAATAGCCAGTTTGATGGACAGCACTACATACCGGGGGCACCAGATGGTGAGAGTTTTACAAAATCAAATTATGGGTATTTCGATGCAACAGTAGGTATGAGTTTTAATGCACAAATCGGTAGCAATACAGATAATAATATTTATGCCGGGGTAGCTTATCATCATTTAAATAAAGCAAAAAATGTTTCTTTCTACACAACTTATGATATCGATTTGGCACCTAAGTGGACATTTAGTGCAGGTTTACGAACCAATGTAGATGATTACAGTTTCATCACACTGGAGGCAGACTTTAATAAACAACTTTCTTACAGCAGTACTACTATAGGTACTATTTACAGTCGCAGGCTCGATGACCCGGAAAACCCTAAATACACATTTGGTATTGGGGGTTATTACCGTTTAAATGATGCCTTTATACCAGTTGTAAAACTTGAATCAAAACCTATTGCCATCTCGGTGAGTTACGATGCAAATATGTCAGAACTAAAAAGAGTAAGTTATGGAAGGGGAGGTTTTGAAATCTCACTGACATTTCAAAAATTTACTGCTAATGATTATAGCAGTATGGAAGCTACCAAATGTCCTAAATTTTAAATACAAATTTTTTATTTGTTCTTTTCTATCCATCCCTTAGTTTACTAATATGATGTAAACGGAATGAATTAAATAAGACAAAAAAAAGGGGGCAACCATAAAATGATTTGCCCCCTGATCTAATGCTAAGATTTTTCACCCATTAATCGTGCGTAACCGTTTTTCTAACCGTTACAGAATCAGAATTTCCTCTTCCGCCACGAGCCAGCAAAATAATGATTAGTAATAAAACTACTCCGCCCACAACCCATGCCCATGGCTGCATATACCAGGTTGTTTCTGTAGTAGTACTACTTACTTCTGATGTACTTGCAGATGTGCTGCCAGAAGTTTCTGTTTCCTGGGCAAAACCCTGGATAGTGAGAAATAACATTGCAATAATGCCGAGCAACTTACTGGTTGCTGAAAGAATCATTTTTTTCATGATAGTAATTGTTTGAGTTATAAAAAAATTCCTGTAAAATCAGTTAGCAATGTTAGGAAATATATTTTGATAATCAGCACATTGCAATAGATGGATATTTTTTAATTTTTTTCAAGGACTGGATTAAAAAAGGCAGCAGATTTTTTTAACTGTGGAGTTTGTCATTTCAAAACAGAAAAATAAAAGTATATCATAGTTCTGGTTCGTAATAATTTCCGTGGTTTAATATTTCAAAATCACTATAGCATTCCTGTAAAAAAATTGATCGACCAATACTTTTGGCGGGGAGTAAATAATTTACCTAATATGAAAAACTAAAAACCATTCTTCCTAATCAATTTTTTTATAATATTCTACGCTCATTTAGTAGTGGAAGTTCTACAGCCTTGTAGTCTTGCATATGATTTTTGACAATTTTTAGATTTCGCACAATTTATTGTTAAGTTATTAGTTTAGAATATAGTCTTTATCCAAACCAAAATAGCAACAACAATGAGTGGACATCTACTCTTCAAAGCGATGCTTTGTTTAGTTTTTTGTGCGGTGCTGCAACAAGCAAAAGCCCAACCGGGTGCTGCTTTTACAGCAACTCCACTTACAGGATGTGCGCCATTGGTAGTAAATTTTCAGGATCAAAGTACCAATGCAGTAGAGTGGAGATGGGATCTTGGAAACAGTACGGTTTCTTTTTTACAAAATCCTTCAGCTACTTATTTTCTTCCGGGCAGCTACACAGTAAGGTTGATTGTAAAGAATGCTGCAGGGGTTGCTGATACTTTAACAAAGACAAATTATGTTACTGTAAATCAAAGACCACAAATTGCTTTTTCTTCCAATGTGCAAATGGGTTGTTACCCACTCAATGTACAATTCACTGATAATACCACTGCCGGTGGCCCAATAACAAACTGGAATTGGGACTTAGGTGATGGAAATTCTTCGACCGCTCAAAATCCAAATCATACCTACACAACCTCCGGAAGCTATAACGTGTCCCTTATGGCCACTAATAGCTTTGGATGCTCCGCAACGCTTACCAGGCAGAATTACATTAATACAACTACCGGTGTCACAGCAGGTTTTACCTACTCGGCACCGGCAGGTTGTAATGCCCCTCAAACAATTAATTTTACCAACACCAGTACCGGCACCGGAACCCTTACATACAATTGGAATTTTGGCGATGGCGGTACTTCTACCCTTACTAACCCAAGTCATATATATACTGCTTCGGGCAGTTTTAGTGTAACACTTATTGTTTTTAATTCTACAGGCTGTACTGATACCATTCAGCTGGCCAATATTGTAAGCCTGGGAACAAATCAAAGCGGCTTTACATCACCTGCTACTGCATGTGCACAAGCGCCTGTTACATTTACGAACACCAGTACGCCAAACCCTACTTCTTCTTTTTGGAATTTTGGCGATGGTACAACAGGAACAGGTCCTGCCCCGGTAAAAGCTTATGCAGCAGCCGGAACTTATACCATTAAATTGATTGATCAGTTTGGTGCTTGTTCTGATTCCGCTTTTAGAACAATAACCATATTTCCTAAGCCAACCGCAGGGTTTACTGGTGCACCACTTGTTGCCTGTCAGCCGAATCTTACTGTAAATTTCAACAATATAGCAACAGGAGCTCAGTCTGTGCTCTGGTTATTTGGAGATGGAAATACTTCAACACAAAATGCACCTGCGCATACATATACATCCTATGGTAATTTTACTGTTACACAAATTGTAACCAACAGCAATGGTTGTATGGATACAACAGTTCTTACAGATTATGTGAAGATTCAGCGTCCGCAAATAACAATTAATAGCTTGCCACAACAGGGCTGCGCACCATTTGCCTGGAGTTTTTCTGCTACAGTAAGCAGCCTTACTCCAATAGTAAGTTACCTGTGGAATTTTGGTGACGGTACTACTTCGACTTCTGCAACACCATCACATGTATTCGGAGTTGGTGTTTTTGATATACAATTAATTGTTCAGACCCAGGGTGGTTGTGCTGATACAGTACTTGTTCCTGCTGGCATCCGTGCTTCACAACGTCCAATAGCAGCTTTTGATGCTACGCCAAGAGCTGCCTGTGCTAATATGACTATCTCTTTTACACCAGCGGGATCTGTAGGAAACATAAATAGTTGGTTATGGTATTTTGGAGATGGAACTACATCCACTGACTCAATGCCAACACATCAATATTCTGATACCGGTTATTTTAATATCATGCTTATTGTTGGTGCCAATGGTTGCTTTGATACTTTAAATATCAATCAATTCATACACATTAAACCACCAATTGCAGCCTTTGCCGTGGGTATAGATTGTATAAATAAATATAGCAAGCAATTCATTGATCAGAGTGTGGGTGCAGATCAGTGGTATTGGAATTTCGGGGATGGAGGAACATCTACACAACAAAATCCTACACATGTTTATTCTGCAACCGGAACATATACAGTTTCGCTAAGGGTAGTAAATAATGAAACGGGCTGTGATTATACAAGGACTTTAAGTATCATTATAGCTGATGAAAAAGCACAATTTACTGCCATCCCTACTCAACTTTGCAGGGGAACCAGTACAACATTTACTGCTACTTCTATACAGGCAGTGCCTCTCATAGCAAGCTATGATTGGAATTTCGGAGATGGAAGTACCGGGGGCGGACAAACTGTTAGCCATGTATATACAAACTCTGGTGTTTTTGATGTACAACTGATCATTACTGACGTAAACGGCTGTGCAGATACCTTATTGAGAACACAATACATTACTGTTTTTGGGCCCGTTGCTGACTTTGTACCATCTGTACCTACAACCTGTGTAAGTACAGCAATCAGTTTTAATGATCTGACTGTAACTGATGGAGTTCACCCGATAAATAACTGGACCTGGAATTATGGAGATGGTGTAATTGTAAACAATGCAGTTGCTCCATTTACACACCAATATAGCAATGCCGGTATTTATTCTGTGATGCTTTCCGTTACCGATACTTACGGTTGCAGGGATAGCATTAATAAAATAAACCTGATCACTATCAGCGTACCTGAAGCAATTTTTTCTACAGCTGATACGGTATCATGTCCTGCAGCTTCTATACAGTTTACTAATAATTCTACCGGGCCAAACCTGGCCTATATGTGGAATTTTGGTGACGGCACCAGCAGTACTCTGGCACAACCTGCCCACAGTTATACATCAGACGGACTGTATACAGTTAGCCTGTTCATCACGGATCAATATGGCTGTACTTCGATGGAGGTAAAAAATAACTATATCCGTATAGCTACTCCTGTTGCAAATTTTAGTGTAAATGATTCTGTTGGCACATGTCCTCCGCTTATTGTTCAGTTTACCAATACCTCTGCAAATATGGTAAGTAAGGTTTGGGATTTTGGAGATGGAACTACGTCACTTGCAGACAACCCTACGCATTTTTATAATACACCGGGAACTTATATAGCGAAAGTTACAATAACCAGTGCGGGTGGATGTACATCTGTAAAAACAAAGACTATTAAAATATCAGGACCCCAGGGTACATTTACTTATGCACCGCTGGAAGGTTGTTCTCCATTGCAGGTAAATTTCAGGGCAACCTCGCAGGCTCGTTCCAGTTTTGTTTGGGATTTTAGCGATGGAACTACAATAGCTACAACTGATTCTGTTATTTCTCATACCTATACAATCCCAGGAATCTATGTTCCGAAAATGATCCTGAAAGACCTGAATGGATGCAGTGTTGCTATCACGGGCCTTGATACCATTAAGGTAAATGGTGTACTCGCTGGTTTTAGCGCAGATACATTATTGGGCTGCGACAACAGAACTATTCAATTTACAAACGAAAGCCTGAGTAATCAACTCATCACAGCGTACGAATGGGATTTCGGAGATGGACAAACAAGCACTGCTGTAAACCCTGCTCATTACTATGCTGCACCCGGTCTTTATTATCCAAAATTAAAAGCCATTTCTTCAAGTGGATGTCAGGATATTTATTCTGCCCCGGTACCAGTAAAAATTGTGCTCTCTCCAAAGATATCTGCAACACAATCAGCAAATGGATGTGCGCCCCTGGTGATGAATTTTAATGGTAATCTTATTAATGCAGATACCTCACAAATCAACTGGGCCTGGACCTACAGCAATGGAACAACAGGAACCGGAATGGTTTCTCCCGCCTTAACTTTTACAAATGCCGGCGTTTATAATTACACTTTACTGGCTACAAACAGCAGCGGATGTACAGATGCAGTAACTGGCAGTTTTGAAGTTTATGGTATCCCTGTAGTAAGTGCCGGACCAGATTTTTTTGTATGTCAAAATTCAGGAAGATCACTGACAGCAACCGGGGCATCATCTTACACCTGGTCTCCCGCCATTGGCCTGAGCTGCGCCAATTGTGCATCGCCAACAGCTACTCCGGATTCTGTACGTACTTATGTGGTTACAGGAACCACACTACAGGGCTGCAGAAGTACAGATACAGTCACTGTAAGTGTTGTATATCCTTTCTATATGTCTGCCAGTAGCGGAGATACACTTTGTGTTGGCCGTTCTACAGGTCTTCTGGCAGGTGGAGCAGCTACATATTCCTGGAGTCCATCTGCCGGACTGAATGTAACCAGTGGTCCTTCAGTAATAGCAAAACCAATCGTTACAACATTATACAGGGTGATAGGACAGGACGGAAAAAATTGTTTCTCTGATACAGCCTATTACCCGATACAGGTATATCCAATTCCAACTGTAAAGTTGCGTGCAGATACGACCATGAATGTAGGTAGCACAATAATTCTAACACCACAGGTTTCTCCGGATGTAACAAATGTTGTTTGGCAAAACCCTATCGGTCTTGTACAATCAAATTATCCTTCCATCACGGTAAGGCCAACAGGACAAACTCAATATAATGTCACTGTTTCCAACGCAGGTGGTTGTACTTCCAGGAGCAGCATGAACATATTTGTAACATGTAATGGATCTAATGTATTTATTCCAAATACATTCTCACCAAATGCTGATGGAGCTAATGATGTGTTCTATGTAAGAGGTACCGGTTTATTCAATGTAAAACAATTAAAAATCTTCAACCGCTGGGGAGAACAGGTATTTAGCAGAACTTCTGTAAATGCCAATGATCCTTCGGCAGGATGGGATGGAACTTATAAAGGGCAAAGGCTTGGAGACGATGTATATGTGTATATGATAGAAGTGCAATGTGAAAATAACACCAGTCTTTTCTATAAAGGAAATGTAACATTAATAAAATAACAGATTACCAAAATCGCGGCTACGATCATGAAAAAATTTTTACAAATACTGACCCTCGCTATCATATGCCTGGTAAACGGTAACAGCGCAACAGCACAGGACCTGCATTTTTCACAATTATCTGAAACTCCATTGCTCAGAAATCCGGCACTGGCTGGTTTGTTCAGTGGTGATGTAAGGTTGCAGACTGTGTATCGTTCTCAATGGAACAACATTACTGACGCATACAAAACAGGTAGTGCAAATATGGAATTTAAAATACCTGTGGGTAATGGAGATGATTATGCAACAATTGGTGGACAGATATTGTATGACAGAGCCGGATCAGCTTCACTAACTTCTACACATTTGTTACCTGTAATAAATTTTCATAAATCACTAAGCCAGGAGCGGAATTTATATTTATCGCTTGCAGCAATGGCAGGTTATGTACAACGTAGTATTGACAGAAGTAAGATCATTACCAACAGCCAGTTTGATGGGCAGCATTATATTCCTGGTTCTGCAGATGGAGAGAGTTTTACGAAATCAAATTACGGTTATTTCGATGCAACTGTAGGCATAAGTGTAAATGGACAAATAGGCGACAATACTGATAATAATGTGTATGCAGGTGTAGCTTATCATCATTTTAATAAAGCAAAAAATATATCATTTTATTCTAATTATGATTTAGAGATGGCACCCAAACTTACGATCAGTGCCGGTATTCGTACAAATGTGGATGATTATAGCTACCTGACAATAGAAGCTGACCACAATGAACAATTAAGTTACAATAGTACCGTTATAGGTACAATATATAGCAGAAAGTTAGACGATGTTGAGAATCCTAAATACCTTTTTCATATCGGTGGCTATTACAGGTTGAATGATGCATTCATCCCGGTAGTAAAGCTGGAAGCAAAGCCGATAGCAATAGCAGTTAGCTACGATGCTAATATGTCTGAACTCAAGCGTGTGAGTAATGGCAGGGGAGGATTTGAACTCTCGCTTACATTTCAAAAATTTACGGCAAATGATTACAGTAGCCAGGAAGCTACCAAATGCCCTAAATTCTAAACATTCATTTTGGTTTGTTACTTTTCATAGATCAGCCGTTCTATTCTTAGAATGGCTCTTTTTTTTTTCTCTTTTTTTTCTTCTGTTGGTTATAGCCTTCAAGCATTTACATCTTTAATGGCTATCTTGTTTTTTCTTATCTACAAGACAACTGCCGATGCCAAAAATTTTAAAAAGCCTTTATTTCCAGGTGATCCTTGCCATCATAGCTGGCATTTTATTGGGCCATTTTAATCCTTCTTTTGCTATTCAATTAAAACCTCTTGGTGATGGCTTCATTAAGTTGATAAAAATGATGATAGCACCCATCATTTTTTGTACAATAGTTACAGGAATTGCAGGAATGCAAAACACAAAAAAAGTAGGAAGGGTTGGATTGAAAGCACTCTTATATTTTGAAGTAGTATCTACGCTGGCATTAATCATTGGGCTGGTGGTGGTCAATATTTTAAAACCAGGCAGCGGAATGAATATAGACCCTGCAACACTTGATGCAACTGCAGTACAAGGTTATGTGGCAGAAAGCGAGCAGCAGAGTATTGGTGATTTTCTTTTGAATGTTATCCCGGAAAATATTGTGAATGCACTTTCTACAGGAAATATTCTCCAGGTACTTTTCTTTTCTATTTTACTTGGACTGGCATTGTCCCGGATAGGTGCAAAAGCGGCTCCCTTACTCAAAGGAATTCAGTCTTTTGAAACAGCTTTATTTGTGATCATTAAAATGATCATGAAGCTGGCGCCACTGGGAGCACTTGGTGCCATGGCTTTTACCATTGGTAAATACGGTATTAATTCGCTTACTTCTTTAAGCCAGCTGCTTGTTGCATTTTACCTCACCTGTATTTTATTTATTGTTCTTGTGCTTGGTGGTATTTTAAAATATACAGGCTTTAATATTTTCAGGTTGCTCTCATATATCAAAGAAGAACTGCTGGTTGTGCTAGGGACCTCCTCGTCAGAAGCAGCTTTACCCAGCCTTATGGGAAAACTGGAAAAAGTTGGTTGCTCAGAGCCGGTTGTAGGTTTGGTGGTGCCAACCGGTTATTCATTTAACCTTGATGGCACTTCCATCTACCTTACTATGGCAGCAGTTTTCCTGGCACAGGCTACCAATACTCCTTTAAATCTTACACAACAGATTAGTCTTTTACTCATCTTGTTGCTTACATCAAAAGGTGCTGCAGGGGTTACGGGCAGCGGCTTTATTGTGCTTGCAGCTACTTTGCCAGCAGTAGGCCATATCCCTCTTGCAGCCATAGCACTCATATTTGGTATAGATCGTTTTATGAGCGAGGGAAGGGCACTTACAAATATTATCGGGAATACAGTTGCTACAATTGTAGTAGCCAAATGGGAGAAAGAATTAGATATTCCGCTGGCAAAAAAACTTATAGGGTAGTTAAATCTTTTTTAATATCCGTGCCTAAATCATTAATTTTAAGCCACTTTATTTATAAAATTATACTGCATGAAAGCTTTGCTTTTTTTAATTTTTTTATCACCCTTTGCTTTGCAAGCCCAAAATAAAAAACCCTTAACGCATGATGTGTATGACGGCTGGAAATCCGTAGGCGCAAAAAATATTTCCAACGATGGAAAATATTTCAGTTACGAGATCAATCCGCAGGAAGGGGATGGAGAACTGTTGATACAAAACTTTTCAGGAACATATAGCCTTAAAATTCCACGTGGTTATAATGCAACAATTACCGAAGACAGCAGGTATGCAATATTTAAAATAAAACCAACTTACAAAGAAACCCGTGATGCAAAAATAAAAAAGAAGAAGCCGGAAGAAATGCCGAAGGACTCTCTTGGTATGGTAAAGCTCGGAGAAGACAGCGTATGGAAAGATGCAAGGGTGAAATCTTTTTCTACACCGGAAAAGGGTAGTGGATGGGTAGCCGTGCAAATGGAAAAAGCATTGCCTGATTCTGCAAAAAAGAAAGCAAAACCAGACTCGTTACAACTGAGGATAGACAGCCTGATGCGGCTTACAGACTCACTGATCAGAAAGTCGTTGGATTCTGTAAAAGGAAATGTTAGCAGGGAAGAACTCATCAAGGCTACTCAAAAAACGATCAAACAAATTTATAAAGAGGCCAAAGATGACCAGCAGGAAACCGATGCAGTTATTGCTGAAGGCGATGATCCGAAGAAGGATATGAGCGGAGATCTTCATGTAAAGAATCTGGACAAGAATACGACACGGGTTTTTAAGAACGTCAATGAATTCCTCTTTGACAAGCCGGGAAATAACCTGCTAATAGAAACCGCAAAAAACGATAAAGACTCCACCTCCAAAGCTTATGTTCTATTGTATCATTTACAAAGTTTGAAACTGGATACTTTGCTCAGGGGATTTAATGAGGCAAAGAATTATAGCTTTGATGAAGCAGGGAAGCAATTGGCTTTTGTGGTAGAAAAAGACAGTAGTGCAAAGTCATTACAGAAATTTTATAAACTCTGGTATTATACACAGGGAGCCGATTCAGCAAGGATAATCATTGACCGAAACACAAGCGGTATAAAAGCCGGGGAGTGCGTAAGTGATAATGCAAAACTAAATTTTAGTAAAGACGGGAATAAACTTTTTTTTGGTACTGCTCCCATACCGGCAGTAAAAGATACCAACCTGGTAGATTTTGAACTTGCAAGACTTGATGTGTGGCATTACAATGATGACTATCTGCAACCTCAGCAACTGAAACAACTGGCAAAGGAGCAAAAAAGAAGTTATGATGCAGTTTATTTTCCTGCAACAGGAAATATGCTACAATTGGGAGCTAAGGATGCTGAAAATATACAGCTGGTAGATGAAGGGAATGCTGATTGGGTACTGGCTGAAACGACCAGCGGAAACAGGGTTGCACTTCAATGGGAAGGAAGGATAAAATCCTCTGCTGATGTAATTTCTCTCAATACAGGAGAAAGAAAAAAAATTCTATACAACAGCTATGGTTCTTTCCGGGCATCGCCAAAAGGAAAATTTGTTTACTGGTACGACCCGGTGCAGAAAAACTATTTCACCTATAATGTTTCATCTGGTGTGATCAGAAATATTACAGCTACTATCAAAGAACCTTTGTATGATACAGAAAATGATGTTCCGGATTTTCCCGGTGCTGCGGGAAATCCTACCTGGCTGGAAGCTGACGAAGCAATATTAATAAACGATGTGTATGACATATGGAAAGTAGATCCTGCAGGAATTAAGACACCTATAAACCTGACGCAAGGCTTTGGCAAAAAAAATAAAACAGAATTTAAGTATGTAAAGACGGATGATGAAAAACGTTTCATAAATAATGGTGAAACTATTTTGCTGGGAGCCCAAAATAAAGCGAATAAATATGGTGGCTTTTTCACAAAAAAAGTTGATGACAATACTATGCCACAGCAACTGGTTTTTGGTCCTCACAGTTATAGCAGTCTCACAAAAGCCAAAAATAATAATGCCTACCTGTTACAGGAATCAAGCATAGCATCGAGTGAATTGTATAAATCCGCAGACATGAACAACCTGGATAAACTAACGGACATAGCAGCGCAGCAGGAACCTTACAACTGGCTGACTGCAGAATTATTTAGCTGGAAAATGTATGATGGCAAAATGAGTGAAGGAATACTTTATAAACCTATGGATTTTGATCCCAGGAAAAAGTATCCGGTGATATTTTATTTCTATGAAAAAAATGCTGATGGTTTATTTAATTATAAAGCTCCGTCACCAAGTGCTTCTACTATTAATATTCCCTGGTTTGTAAGTAATGGGTATATCGTTTTTGATCCAAATATTTATTACAAAGATGGAGAACCAGGAGAAAGTGCGTACAACAGCGTGGTTAGTGCTGCAAAAACTTTGGGGAAATTTAGCTGGATAGACAGTACAAGAATGGCTATACAAGGGCAGAGTTGGGGAGGATACCAGGTAGCCTATTTGGTGACAAGAACAAATATTTTCAGGGCTGCAGGAGCCGGTGCGCCAGTGGCTAACATGACAAGTGCCTATGGAGGAATAAGGTGGGGGACAGGATTGAACCGCCAGTTTCAATACGAAAAAACACAGAGCAGGATCGGCGCAACACTCTGGCAGAGACCAGATCTTTACATAAAAAATTCACCGGTTTTCGCAGCTGATAAAATTACTACACCATTGTTGATCATGCATAATGATGCTGATGGTTCTGTACCCTGGTACCAGGGTATAGAGTTATTTACGGCTTTGCGCAGGTTGAACAAAAAAGCCTGGTTATTAGAATATAATGACGAAGATCATAACCTGGTGCAAAGAAAAAACCGTAAAGATCTCTCTGTACGGCTTGGTCAATTTTTTGACTATTATTTAAAAGATACAAAGCCTGCCAATTGGATTAAATATGGGGTGCCAGCAACTGATAAAGGAAGAGATTGGGGTTTGGAGATTGAATAACTAATTTGTTCAATCTTTTCCATGAACAGGATAATCTTTTTTCAAAGAATACTTTATTCCTCCAAGAATATCTTCAAAATCCGGTCTTCCAAAAGGCATGGATTGGAGAGAATAATAAAATAATGTCTGATCTGGTCTGATGAGTAATAAGGCTGGTTCTGAAAACTCAGCAGGCTCTTCACCCTTGCCTTCTGAGATAAATAATCCCCAACTGCGGGCTTCTTCCACAGGAAAATTATATCCTATGGGCAAATCTTTTATTTTCCATTCTTCATAAGACTGATCGGCTTTTTCTTTACTGTCTGCACTGATGGCCAGGATATTTACACCAAGTTTAGTAAAGGCCTCCACTTTTGTCTGCAAATCTTCCAGGTAGCTTTTACACACGGAACAAAAGAAACCACGATAGCAAACGATCATTGTGAAGTTCTCCGGGGATTGTGCATCAAGTTTCCAACTCGTGCCATTGATTAAAGAAATTTTAAATTCTGGAATTTTCTGCCCTGGATCTAGCATAATAGTATCTTTTATATTTGTTATACAAAAAGATCGCCATAATTGTTTTCAAAATTAGTTTCCTGTAATCAGGTACTTTTTTTGTAGGTATATAGTTGTGGTCATTCTCCTTATAGGTAAACTTATTTTTTTTGTAGCAGTAAATGATAGTTACAATAATATAAGGCAAGTACTCATATTTGGGAAAGAAGCCAATATAGAAATGTATCATCAGCAAATGAAAGTATTTAACGCAGATGAAAAAGGGATTAAGGAAAGAGACGTGGTTGTAAAAGTGGTTAAGGAAAATAATGATCGCTATAAAAAATATTCTATTGATGATGCAGTATTCGCCATCGTGCTTATTGGGAAAGATGGTACAGAAAAATACCGTACTACGGAATTGCTTTCGACAGCAAAACTTTTCTCACTGATAGATGCTATGCCGATGCGAAAAAGAGAAATGAGGCAAGACAATAATTAGATTTAAAAAACTAAAATTTATAATCATGGAAAAAGATAATGACAAGAAAAAACTGGTACCAAATGATCATGGCGCTTTGGGAGAACCGGCTGAAAGACGACAAGAACAACCCGACCTTGAAGTGACACCCGGAATTAATAAAGCTACAAGAGAAGAAGGGTTAAATGAAGAGAAATCTGCCGGTGATAATGGTGCTTATGAGGGTTTTGAAAATCCAAAAGAGTAAGCACACGGGAGATGAAAATTCAGACATGTGTTTGATCATTCCACCAATCCAAAAACAGGGCATACCTCTCAAAAGAAGTATGCCCTGTCAACCTTTCGTTGGTTAATGTTGGATATTGGATTTTAGCTATAGCTGTTATTATTTTTTGCTGATAATAAAGACAGACTTAGGATATAAACGCATGATCTTGATATTTATTGTATCAACATGGTTATTTTTTTGCCTGGGTCAGATAAAAAAAAATGAGCGAAAACTATTTCGCTCATTTTTTCTCTGTTACCTGTTTTTTGCCCCAGGTGGATTATTCTCTTTTATAAATTTTGTATATAAAGTACTTAGGTGCTCAAAAGTACCTTCTCCTTCACTAAGGCTGTGAGACCTGTTTGGATATGCCATGAATTGAAATTGTTTGTTGTATTTGATCAACTCATTGAGCAGGTACTCCGCATTGGCATAATGCACATTGTCGTCACCAGTACCGTGGATGTACAACAGGTTTCCCTCCAGTCCTTTGACATAATTTGCAGGAGAACCGTTTACAAAATCAATCCTGTTTTCCTGCGGTAAGCCCATGTATCTTTCCTGGTAAATATTGTCGTAAAATAATTGATTGGATACTGCAGCTATTGCCACTCCTGTTTTGAAAACCTTTGGATAACGGAACATTAGATTCAATGTGGAAGAACCGCCTCCGCTCCATCCCCAAACGGCTACCCTGTCTTTATCAAAATAAGTTTTTTCCAATATTTTTTTTGCACCTTCTGCCATATCCCGGATATTGATATCTCCTATTTTACGGTAGATACTTTTCCTCCAGGCTGCACCCTTTAGCGATGGTGTTCCCCTGTTGTCAATAGCCACCTGTATATAGCCATCCGCACGTATATCTCCATTGTATAAAAAATTATCATGATTGCCCCAGCTATCTCCAACAGTGCTTGCCGCAGGTTCACCATACACATAAAAAATGGATGGATATTTTTTTGCAGGATCAAAATTCTTTGGCTTGTTGATCCACGCATCCAGCAATACATTATCCGGCGTAAGAATCTGAATGTACTCTACATTAATGTCAGCAATGGTTTTAATATTGGCATCTATACTCTTTGCTTTATTCAGTGGTTTATTGTCCGGCAGGCTGATCCATTCTGTAACAGGTGGTGTATTATAGTTGCTAAACACGTGTTTTGCAATTTTGCTGTTCGGAGATATTTCATATTCATGCGTTCCTTTCAGCTTTTCGTCAGAAACCAATTCCGGATCCTCTTTAGGACCATTAATCCGGACCTTGTACAAATAAAGTTGGGTTGCATTTTTAGGCGAAGCCGTAAAATAAATATTGTTACTGCTTTCATCAATCGATTTTATTTCGCCAATATCATAATTGCCTTTTGTAAGTAACTCTATGTTTTTTCCATCACGGCTTATTTTATAAATATGTCTCCAGCCATCTTTCTCACTCACCCAAATAAAATCCTGGCCTTTGTTCACCCAGTTCCATCCCACTGGGTTATCGGTATTGAGGTCTACCCATGCTTTGTCTCCCTCTGCCCAAAAAGTATAGCTGTTTCCGTTTGTTGTATTGGAATAGATGAGCTTGCTCTCCTGCTGTTTTCTATCCAACTGTTGCAGGATGAGTTCATTATTTCCACTCCATTCCATGCGGGTAATATAATGCTGCTGCGGATCACCGGGAATATTCATCCAACGGGTAAATCCATTAGAGACAGTGATCACACCAATCTTTACCGGTGATGGAGATTCTCCCACTTTAGGATATTCAACAGGTATGATCTGGCTGTAAATAGAATCAGTGGAATTCAGCATATAGTAGTCCCGGATCTTGGTGGCATCTACCTGCCAGAAAGCGATTTGGCGGCTGTCATCACTCCAGCGAAAACCATCCCGGTTGAAAAATTCTTCTTCATAAGCCCAGTCAAAAGTTCCGTTGATCATTTTCCTGGTACCATCAAGTGTTAGTTTTTTTATGATGCCGCTATTGACATCTTCCGAAAAAATATTGTGCTCACTTACATAAGCAATATTTTTTCCGTCAGGAGAAATCTTTGCAAACATCAAGGACTGTTTGGGCAGGCCTTTACCTAATTGTCTTAATTTTTTTCCGGCAAGATCCAGCAACCAGTAATCTCCCCTTGTTTTATAGCGCCACACTTTTGCTGCATTGGTAAATAACAAGGCGTATTTTCCATCTGTACTGTAACTAATGTTTTCAGGACGAAGTGCAGTAGTACTTCCCGCAGGTGTCAACGTTTCTTTCGACAAAATGGTCGTTTGACTTTCATCCTTGGGGTCAATTTTTACCACATTGCCATCTTTGACACTTATATAACCCTTTCCATCCGGGGACCAAATAATTTTTGGTGGTTGTGCCAGTACAAAAGATATACTGCCCAGCACCAAAACCAATATTAATAAAGATTTTTGTTTCAACATATTTCAATAAAACTTTTAATTGCGATAAAAATACAACATTCATCCTAGCACGTTCGACCGCCCTGTAAAAAGATTTGGTAATTTTGAGCTTTTATGACTACAGAAAAAATAACTGAGAAGCTAAGGCTCGACAAATATCTTTGGGCTATAAGGATTTTTAAAACCAGGAGCCTGGCCAGCGAAGCATGTGAAAAAGGGAAAGTGAAATACAATGGCGCATCTGTAAAAGCTTCCAGGCAAGTGAAGGCAGATGATGAATATGAAATAAAAACAGAAGCAAAAAAATGGGTGATAAAAGTAACCGGATTACTTTCTAATCGTGTACAATTCAGCGAAGCCATTAAATATTATTTAGACATAAGTCCTGAAGATGATGGAACGCAGAAACTAAAATTCCAGGGTGCAGCATTTCATACAGGGAAAAGAATGAGTAAAACAGGAAGGCCAACAAAAAAACAGAAACGAGACCTGGATGATTTTACCAGCGAGCCTTAATTTTCCTTTTACAAATTTTTTAGCAGAGGTATTCAACCAAAAAAAACTTTTCATTGAAAATAGATATCATTACTTTATTACCCGATCTGCTAAGTTCTCCTTTTGCTCATTCCATCATGAAAAGGGCACAACAAAAAGGCTTGCTTACAGTAAATGTGGTCAACCTTCGGGACCATACAAATTATGCCCGTGCACAGGTAGATGATTATCCGTTTGGTGGCGGCGCAGGTATGGTCATGATGATAGAGCCGCTTGTAAATGCAATAGAGCATTTGCAACAAACTACAAACTACGATGAGGTTATTTACCTGACACCCGACGGTGAATTACTTGATCAACCTATGGCAAACAGGCTTTCCCTGCAAAAAAATTTACTCATGATCTGTGGCCATTATAAAGGAATAGACGAAAGGGTAAGAGAACATTTTGTGACCAAAGAAATTTCTATCGGAGACTATGTACTTAGTGGGGGAGAGCTTGCTGCTGCTGTACTTACAGATGCAATAGGCAGATTGCTTCCCGGCGTTTTGGGGGATGAAAGTTCGGCACTTTCTGATAGTTTTCAGGATGATTTGCTGGCACCTCCTGTATATACCCGCCCTGAAAACTTTCGGGGCTGGGAAGTGCCTAAAGTACTTATGAGTGGAAATCATGCAGCTATAGATAAATGGAGAGAAGAACAATCCTTATCAAGAACAGAAGAGCGACGTCCGGAACTGGGAAAATAAATTACCAAAAATATTCCTGATCATTAATAGAAATACATGCAAACAATTAGTGGAAATATTACCGATATAACCAACAGGAATATCTTTTACGGCACGATCAATTATGACAATACGAGGATCATTTCAATCGAAAAAACTTCTAATGAAAAATCCGGGGAACCTTACCTTCTTCCAGGCTTTATAGATGCACATATTCACATTGAAAGTAGTATGCTGGTGCCATCTAAGTTCGCAGAGCTTGCAGTAATACATGGCACAACAGGAACCATAAGCGATCCTCATGAAATAGCAAATGTCTGTGGAATGGAAGGAGTGGTGTATATGATTGAAAACGGCAAAACGGTTCCTTTCAAATTTCATTTTGGTGCACCAAGTTGTGTGCCGGCTACGATTTTTGAAACTGCAGGAGCTGAACTGAATGCAGCGGATGTTGAAAAATTAATGGCTTCTCCTGATATTTATTACCTCAGTGAAATGATGAATTTTCCGGGTGTTTTGTTTGATGATGCAGAAGTGCTGAAAAAAATAGCCGCTGCAAAAAAAATCGGGAAGCCGGTGGATGGACATGCTCCCGGACTTACAGGGAAAGATGCAGAAAAATATATACATGCCGGAATCAGCACCGACCATGAATGTGTTTCTGAAGAAGAAGCCTTATTCAAATTGCAACATGGTATGAAGATCCTGATCCGTGAAGGAAGTGCTGCCAAAAATTTTGAAGCCCTGATCTCGTTGCTGGATGAGCATTATGAACACATGATGTTCTGCAGTGACGATAAGCATCCGGATAGTTTGCTGGAAGGGCACATCAACGAATTGTGTCGCCGGGCAGTGGAAAGAAATATTGATGTATTCAAAGTATTACAAGCAGCCTGCATCAATCCTGTTGAGCATTACAAAATGAAAAATGGAAAGCTAAGGGTTGATGATCCCGCAGATTTTATTGTAGTAAAGGACCTAAAAGAATTTAAAGTCATTCAAACATATATTGACGGTGTGCTTGTCGCCGAAAACGGAAAGTCATTGATCAAATCAGGAGAAGTAACCACAATTAATACTTTCAATTGCAGCCAAAAAAATAAAGACAATTTCAAAATTGCAGCAACAGCAGGAAAAAAATACCCGGTTATTGTAGCAGAAGACGGGCAACTGATTACAGGAAAAGAAATGCTTGAACTTAGTGTAGTTGCTGGGTATGCCGAAACTGATACAGCAGAAGACTTGGTAAAAATTGTAGTTGTTAATCGTTACCAGGAAGCAAAGCCTGCTATTGCTTTTGTAAAAAATACAGGTTTAAAATACGGCGCACTTGCAAGCACAGTAGCGCATGACAGCCATAATATTGTAGCGATTGGTACTTCTGATGAAGATATAAGTCGTGCAGTAAATCTGTTGATAGAATCACAGGGTGGAATCAGTGCAGTATTTGAGAAACAAGAAGAATTGCTGCCACTTCCTGTGGGAGGATTGATGAGTGCAAAGGATGGATATTCTACTGCGGCTGATTATACGAGGATTGATCAGTTTGTAAAAAACGAATTGAGAACAACTTTAAGTTCTCCATTCATGACACTGTCTTTCCTGGCCCTGCCGGTAATCCCTCATTTAAAACTAACGGATAAAGGGCTCTTTGATGTAGATGCTTTTGCTTTTGTAGAAAGCTAAATTATTTCACTGGTTTGGCTCCTATTACTGTAACGGAAACACTATCTGATCCTTTAGGGCTGAAGTACTTACTTACAAATTTAGTACTGCCACCGGCGTTTATTTTTTCAAAGATCGTTTCCATATCTTCTTCCAGTAGAACTCCTGTCTTGCTATAAAATTGCAGTTTGAGGTCAATATCTTTGAAAGTGGCAACTTTAGCCGTATTGAATACAGTTCCCTTAATTACTGTTTGACCCAGTATATTTTTTTTTGATGTTTTTTTTATCGTAAGAAACTTTTGTGGACTTTTATACTCCATTGTGGCTACATCTTGTTTCTGTGCTTCATAGTTATCTTCATCCATCGTAAATTGGGTGTGATCATCTTTACAACTGTAAAGTAGAAATACAAAAACGAATAAAAACAGGGAAGAGAAAATTTTCTTGGTCATAAGCAATATCATTAGGCCTGGAAGGCAGATGAATCAAAAGTAGAGTAAACTTTTTTATTTTATTGTAGCAATGACAACTCTGTTTACTATTTTTAACGAATCTTATAAAATTTTAAAATTGTCAATGGTACATAATCTTTCCACGGATCATTCACTGGTTTCCAATTGGGTGGCAGAACTTAGGGATATAGAAATACAAAAAGACAGGATGCGTTTTCGAACTAACCTGGAGCGAATAGCAGAAGTAATAGCTTATGAAATAAGTA
The DNA here is from genome assembly GCA_038208485.1 of Chitinophagales bacterium. Taxonomy (GTDB): domain Bacteria; phylum Bacteroidota; class Bacteroidia; order Chitinophagales; family Chitinophagaceae; genus Ferruginibacter. The sequence continues at coordinate 39,812 of JBBQYS010000001.1, read as the reverse complement.
AAACCCTTCCGGCAACAGCAGTGAAAGTAACAACGCCGATGGCAATAGCCGATGCTGAAATTTTGGCGCAGCAGCCTGTATTGGCAACTATTCTCAGGGCCGGGCTGGCCATGCACAATGGGCTTTTGCGCTATTTTGATAAAGCAGACAATGCTTTCTTAAGTGCTTACCGCAAACATCTGCCTGATGGAAATTTTGAGATCAGGTTAGAATATATGAGCTGCCCGGAAATAGATGGACGTATCGTCATTATTAGTGATCCTATGCTGGCTACCGGAGCTTCGTTGGTAAAATCAATTCAGATTATTAAAGAAATGGGGCAGATAAGTATATTGCATATTGCATGTGCTATAGCCTGCCAACAGGGAATAGAATATGTGCAGGAGCAAATACCCGAAGCTGAGATCTGGTGTGCTGTGATAGATGAAGAGCTTACGTCAAAAGGGTACATTGTTCCGGGCCTTGGGGATGCCGGCGACCTGGCTTATGGAGTGAAAATTCAACACTAGAGTAGTAAAGTCCTGATTTATAAACAGTTTCCAACGTTAATTTCAGAAATCACGACAACAAATAATTCTATAAATTTATTTTGTAAGAGGCTTGTTCAATTTTAGCTGTTTTACGTATCTTTAACCACTAATTTTATTACTTGAAATAGCTGATGAGAAAAACTTTATTATTATCCCTACTTGTTTTGTTGCTGAGTTCAGACATAATGGCTCAGGATCCACATTTTTCCCAATTTTTCTCATCCCCGCTTACACTCAATCCGGCTTTTACGGGAAAGTTTAATGGTGACTGGCGTCTGGCTGCAAACCATAGAGATCAGTGGCCTAGTATTCCTAAAGCTTATGTAACTACAAGTGCAAGTATTGATTTTCCTATTCTATCCGGAAGAATACCTGAAGGAGATGTATTTGGCGTTGGTCTTTCCGGTGTGAGTGATCAAAGTGCAAACAATGCATTGAAATTAAATTACGGATCTCTTTCACTTAGTTACCATAAAGCCCTGGATGAGGATGGGTATAATACTATTGGTGCAGGTTTTCAAGGAACTTATAGTAGCATGAACCTGGACGTGACCAAACTTACTTTTGAAGATGAACTCCAGCAAAATGGTTTTGCGCAGGGAACATCACAGGATATCCCGGTAATATTAGGTTCAGGTACTAATCAATCTTATTTTGATATGAATGCCGGCGTTTTATTTTCCGGTAGTTCTGATGGTTACAACAATTATTATGTAGGTGCTTCTGCTTATCACGTAAACAGGCCAAAAGTAAATTACACAGATAAGACCTGGGACCTTAAACCAAGAATCACAGTGCATGGCGGCGGAACACTTCCAATTACGGATGTTGTGAGTATAAATGCTTCTGTAATACATCAAATACAAAACAAAGCAAGTGAAACTACACTTGGTGCTGCGGTTTCTTTGCTGGCAAATGGTGACTATGATAATCCAACCAATGTTTATATAGGTTCTTGGGTAAGACTTAATGATGCTGTTATCCCATACATAGGTCTTGAATTTAATGGCCTGCGAATTGGAGCCAGTTACGATTTTAATATCAGCAGCCTGAGAAGTGCAACCAACAGTAGAGGTGGTAGTGAGTTCTCGCTCATTTACACACATAAAACAAGCGAAGGAAGGGGAATTCCTTGTCCACGTTTCTAATCCTGGTCTGATTCATTGTCCATTCACTACAATTTTAAGCTATGCACCAAAGCATAGATCCGCCAATCAATACCATTCGGTTAATAAGACCGGGTGATGAAGATTGTTTTTTGCAACTGATCAATGAAAACAGGGATCACTTAAAAAACTATTTCCCCATCACATTAGAAGAATGTCCTGATTTCGATTCTGTTAGAAGCTTCATTGTTTACAAATGCAAATATGCAGATAAAAAGCAAGGGTATTATTTTGTTATTGAACAAGAAAATAAGATCATTGGGGTGTTAGGTATTAAGTATGTGAACATTCCCGAAAGCAAGGCTGAGATAGCATATTTTGTAGATGAAAGATACCAGGGAAAGGGTATCATAACAGCGGGCATTAAATTTCTGAAAAATTACTGTGTTGAAGAATTGGGTATTAAAAAGATCATTGCAAAACTTGATCATTCTAATATTGGCAGTATAAAAGTTTTAGAAAAAAATAATTTCCATTATGAATTAACTGTAGTGGATGATTACACTTCTGCTGATGGAATAAAAAAAAATGCTGAACAATATGCTTATCTGCATTCTGTCAGTAACACGTTAGATTGCTGATAATAGGATTAACTTTCTTTTCCATAAAACACCTTAATAGTTTTATCTTTAGCGCCATGCCTGTTTTGGCGCTGAATACTTTTTTCTAACTAAGCATGTACACATGTTGCAGGATATTATAATTGCTTTTCAATCTTACAGCGAGGCACATAGGTTTATTGTAAAAAACAAACTATGGACCTGGATCATTTTTACCGGACTAATTTATTGTGTTCTTTTTGTCATTGGAATTTACTATTTCTGGGTCTTTAGTAATATTTGGGTAAAAGAAATTTTTACCCAAACAGGAATTATGGCCTGGCTGGATTCTATGAAACAGGGATGGTTGTACCTTGTCGTTATTGTTGGGCAGCTTATCATTGTAGGAGTTTTGCTCTCCTTATTTTTTTCCTTATTTAAATTTCTCTTCCTCATTGTTGGTTCGCCCATGTTTGCCTACCTCAGTGAAAAAACGGATAGTATACGGTCAGGTAAAGATTTCCCTTTTAATTGGAAAAGACTTTTCAAGGATGCAGCACGGGGTGTGGGTATAGCATTAAGAAACGTAGTATGGCAAACAGTTTATTTGCTTTCCATTCTCATACTTTCTTTTATACCAGTTATAGGTTGGATAGCGCCGTTAATAGCTCTCTTGATAGAATGCTATTATTTTGGGTTCAGTATGCTGGATTATAGCGGCGAAAGAAATGAACTTTCTGCCAGTGAAAGCATTGAATTTATTGGAAATAATAAAGGGCTTGCTATAGGCAATGGCATTGTGTTTTACCTGATGCACCTGGTGCCGGTAGTAGGTTGGCTTTTTGCGCCTACATATGCTGTCGTGGCAGCCACACTAAGTATAGAAAAAAAGAAAGCCATGCAAGTGGTCACAGCGTAGCATAATTATGGGAACTGTTTACCTTATACCAACTTTTTTGGCTCCGGATGGCATGGCAGCTCTGCCGGCATACATCATAAATGCATTACAGCAATGCCAGGTGATCTTTGCAGAAAATGAACGTTCTACCCGCAGGTATTTAAAAGCGTTGAGTAAAGATTTTTTGATAGAAGATTTTGAATGGTTCACTATTCATAAAGCTGAAGATGAAGAGGTAAATAATTTTCTTCAGTGTTTAAAACAGGATAAAAATATTGCCATCATCAGTGAGGCAGGTTGCCCCGGCATTGCAGATCCCGGACAAATATTAGTAGCCAAAGCCCAGGAAGCAGGTGCGGTTGTAAAACCACTGGTAGGTCCTAGTTCTATATTGCTTGCATTAATGGCGAGTGGGTTAAATGGTCAGAATTTTGAATTCGTTGGTTACCTCCCAATAGATCAAAATGAAAGAGCAACAAAGCTGAAAATGTTGGAAGCTGATTCCCGGAAAAATAACAGCACAAAGATTTTTATAGAAACACCTTATAGAAATATGCAGTTAATACAGGCTGTGGTACAGGCCTGCAATCCTTCTGCCAGTTTTTGTATAGCTGCAGACCTCACTTCTGCTGATGAATATATAGTGACAAAAAAACTAGGACAATGGAAAAATAATTTTCCTGAGTTACACAAAAAGCCGGTTATCTTTTTATTACATGCCGGGTAGTGTTGCTGGTTTGTCTTGTCTTACCTCATCTACTATGTAAGTGCTTTCTCCTCTCCAGAATAGTTTTCCTTTTTTCTGTTGGTAATGCAGACTTACATATTTCCCTTCCATCTGCATCATAACTTTTGCCAGGCTATCATTACCAACTGAAAAATAAAATTTTTCGGAAGCCAATGCAACATTATTGGTAGAGGTTACGCTGCTCATAATTAGTTCTCCCTCGTAAGTTTTTACCAGGTTTCCTTTATGCGAAAGCTTTTGCAGGATTCCGGCACGATAGCCATCACTATAGGTATAATAAAATTTCCACCAGAAAATACCTGCTCCTACGATAAGAATCACTAAAATAAATTTTATAAAAAAGCCTTTGTAGCTCCTTTTCTTTTTCAGTGGTTCATCCTGTACTTCGTCAGGAAATTTTTGATCATACATAAATGTGTTTTTTAAATTAGTTTAAGCCGTATTCGCTGATCAACCAAATCAGCGTTGCCATATTTACTGCTCCAAGGTCCAACTCTCTTTTGCTTACGTTTTCCAAAACGTCAGTTTCAGCATGGTGTATATCAAAATACCTTTGGCTATCAGGCACAAGCCCTGCCAATGAAGTGCCAGTTTTTTTTAAGGGAGCAATATCCGATCCGCCACCTCCACGTTTAAATTCATACACGCCATAAGGAAGAAAATAAGAAAGCCATTGTTCCACTTTTGCAAACTGATTTTCCGGCATATCGAAGCCAAATGCCCGGGGTGTAAATCCGCCCCCATCGCTTTCCAGTGCAAAAATAAATTTATCATTACCCGCAGCAGCACTATCTGCATAAGCACGGCCGCCGCCGCCTCCATTTTCTTCATTCATAAAAAGTACGGCTCTAATAGTTCTTTTAGGCGTTCCAATATTTTTCCTGATCGCTCTTAATACTTCAATACTTTGTACACAGCCGCTGCCATCATCATTTGCACCTTCTGCCAGGTCCCAGCTATCCAGGTGCCCACCTACCGTTATTACCTCTTCAGGATGTTCTGATCCTGTAATTTCTCCTATTACATTATAAGAAAGTACATCAGGAAACATTTTGCAGTTGGTGGTAAAAAAACCAGTTACTGGTTTTGCGTTAGAGAGCTCAGTACTCAGCCATTCTGCATTTTTAGTACTGATAGCTATCGCAGGTATTTTTGGGAAAGAATCATTGTACACTAATGCTCCTGTGTGTGGATGATTGTCAATGTTGCTCGCTAATGATCTTACCATAACGCCGATTGCGCCATATTTGGCCGCCTGTGAGGCCCCGGTCCGTCTTCCTATACCACTTTCGCCATATGCCCTGAAAGTTTCTATGTAAGTAGGGTTCATGGGAATATTAAAAAACACAATTTTGCCTTTTACTTTATTTCCAAGTGCATGTAACTCCTGCATTGTTTTTACTTCCAAAATTTCTGCTTGTATACCTGCTTTGGGTGTGGGCACACTATTGCCTAAAGCTGTAAGTTCTAAAGGATATTTTTTTCCTGAAATACGAACAGACCCTTTTTCCTCTGCTCCTCTTTCCCAATGGGTAACCATGCAGGGTTGCAGGTAGACTTTATCGGCGCCGGCATCTTTCATCATTTTCTCTCCGGCTTTTATTGCCTTTGCTGCATTGGCAGAGCCGCTTAGTCTCGGCCCGATATCTTTACAGAATATTTTCAGGTTATTATATGCCTGGCTGTTTGTCATTATTTCCCCAGCCATTTTGCTTATTTTTTGTTCATCAGCATTTTGTGCAAAAGCATTGGAAAGAATAAAACAACAAAGAGGAAGAAATGATAAGGATTTCAAAGCAGTAGTATTTTTTGTGGAAACAAACTTAAACAAATAATCGGAAGTTAACCCAAGGCTTTTTATTATTTGGTACATTGCAATCATTGATTCTATAAACTTATTAAGTTGTTTCTTGTATGAATATTGCAATCGTGTGTTACCCCACTTATGGTGGTAGTGGCGTTTTAGCCACAGAACTTGGGAAAGCCCTTGCTGATAAAGGGCACAGCATTCATTTCATTACCTACCAACAACCAGTCAGGTTGAATGGGTTTCATGCAAACATTTTTTATCACGAGGTAAGGGTTCCCACTTATCCTCTTTTTGATTTTCCTCCTTACGAGACGGCGCTTGCCAGTTCAATGGTGGACGTGGTCATTAATCATGACATTGATCTGTTGCATGTGCATTACGCTATTCCGCATGCTTCTGCAGCCTATATGGCTAAACAGATCCTGGCCAAACAAAACAAAAAAATTCCTGTCATTACCACTTTGCATGGTACTGATATCACCCTGGTCGGCAGGGATAAAACATATAGCCCTGTAGTTAATTTTAGTATGGAAGAAAGTGATGTACTTACAGCTGTAAGTAACAACCTGAAAGAAGAGACGTACAAAAATTTCACCATTGACAAACCAATAGAAGTTATTTACAATTTTGTAGATGTAAAACGCTTTCACCAAAAACCAATTGATGCTTTTAAAAAATTAATTGCGCCGGATGGAGAAAAGATAGTTGTCCATGCCTCAAATTTTAGAAAAGTGAAAAGAGTAGGGGATGTCATCAAAACATTTAAACTTTTAAGTAAAGAAGTTTCTGCAAAACTGTTACTGATAGGAGATGGTCCTGAGCGTCCTCACATTGAAGAAATGGCACGTGAATGTGATGTAATGAACAATATTAAATTTCTTGGTAAGCAGGAACAAATGGAAAGTCTTCTGCCAATTGCAGATCTGTTTATGTTGCCAAGTGAATATGAGAGCTTCGGTCTTGCAGCACTCGAGGCCATGGCTGCAGAGGTTCCCGTGATTTCTACCAACGCAGGAGGATTACCGGAAATAAATATTAACGGCTACTGTGGTTTTATGAGCAATGTGGGCGACGTAGATGACATGGCTAAAAATGCCATTACCATTTTAAAAGATGATGCTGTTCATGAAACATATAAAAAGAATGCACTTGCCCAGGCAAAGAAGTTTGATATTGGAAATATTGTGCCTCAGTATGAGGAATTATATAAAAGCCTGATCAAATAAATACCTGATCAGGCTTTATTGTATAAGAATAATTTAGTTACCTGTTTCTTAGCCAGGTCTCCGGATCAAAATCGCTTTTTTCATTGGCCATGTAGAAATCTACAGCACCGACTCCATCAATATTTTCTGCTACCCTTCCTATTACTTGTCCTGTTCTTACCTGGTCTCCGGGATGAACTGTGACTCCATTTATATTTGCATAGGTCGTAAAATAACGACCATGTTTTATTACAACGGCATCTATACCGTTATCAATGTTAGTTACCACCAGTACTTCTCCATCAAATACTGATTTAACTGCAGCACCTACAGCAGAAGTTATGGTTGTACAATTAATATCAATAGTGCTACCACTGGTTGGAATTTTATTTGTACCAAAGTGCATGAGCACACGTCCCTGATCCACCGGCCATGGTAGGCTTCCTTTATTTCTTTCAAAACTTGCGTTAAGTGCTATGTTCCCTGCATTCAATAATTCTGTAGCGTATTTTGTTTCTTTTACTACCGGGGCTGCCGTTGCAGGGGTAGGCGTGCTTACTTTTGCAACTACTTCCTCAGGTTTGGTTACAATGTTGTTGGCTTTATTTGCTGCTGCCAGTCTATCTGCTTCTTTCTTACGGGCATCTTCTTCAGCTTTCAATCTTTTTGTCTCCAGGTCTCTTAATCTCTTTTCTTCAGTAGCTCTTGCTGCCGCTGCTACTGCGGCAGCTCTTTTTGCATCATCAATTGCTTTCTTAATAGCAGCGGCGATTACGCCATCTACCTTTTTCATTTGTCTTTGCTTCGATGCAATCTGTGTACTCAGTTGACTGCCCTGAGCTTTTAGCGCAGAAACAATTTTATCCTTTTCCTGTTTCTGCACTTCCAGTGTTTCTTTCTCTTTGCTTTGGCTTTTTAGGGTAACTCCTTTGTTCAATTTTGCAGAACTCAGGTCATTTATTTTTTTCTTTCTCAGTTCCTGTGTACGTAGAATATTTTCACCCTGCATCTCTCTGTAATTGCGATAGCTTTTCAGGTAAGCTATTCTCTTAATGGCATCATTAAAGTTGTCTGCAGAAAAGATAAAATTCAGGAAATCATAATTACTCCGGTTCTTATAAGCATACACCATACTTCGGGCATATTCTTCTTTCAGCGTATCCAGCATGCGGCCGTATTTATTAATATCCAGCTGCATGGTATATATATTATTGTCTAATACCCACAGATCCTTATTAATATTATCTATAACCTTATTCTGCAGATTTACTTTATTATTAATGAGCGTCCATTGAAGAAAGTTTTGTTTTGTTTCAACTCTGTTCTCGTTTAATAATCTTTCAGTGGATTCTATCTCTTTTTTTAATTGCTGGCGCTGCCGCTCAAGTTCTTCTCTTGTTTGAGCAAGGGCTGTCATGGAAATCGAGCCTAACAAGATCAGGGTCAAAAATATTTTCGTCATATTTTTTGTTTAGTCCTTAGGTAAAGCGTTTATATAAAACTATCGTTGTAAATTAAACGCTATTTTATTTTATAATTTTTAGGCACTGAAAAATTCAGCTGTAATTCTTTGTTAAATTCAACTTGTTTAAAATTCAGATGTGCATCTATTTTATTTTTTTCTGCAATAATCAGTTTACGATCCGCAGAAAAGTTTCTGCCTTCGATCGACTGATACTCTCCGTAAGTAAGGTCCGCAGTTCTGTGTCTTGCAAAATCAACGTCATCTAATTTTGAATGTATAATATTCATATCTCCGGCCTGCAATGTAAGCAGGTGTTTGAAATCTTTGGTTAAAGAAGATGCAAGAATAAAATTTTCATTTCGTTGAAAAACTGCGTTATCGGAATTGAAAAAAACAGGATTGCCAATCAATAAATTTTGCAAAGAATTGAAGTCAAATGGTATTGCTGTTACTTCCTGCAAATAATCAAGGCTGCGATATTGTACTGTCTTTTCTCTTTTATCAAGTAGTATTAGGCTGTCCGGAGTAATATAAACCCTGAACACTTCATAGTTCAAAAATGTTGCAGTAAGAGAAATCCATATAGCACTATCCTTTACCATACGCACTACTGCAGAGATATCAGGATTTTTGCCCTTATTGTCCTGGGTTTCTACTTTTATTTTTGCAGAAAATGTTTTGAAGTCTATATAATTCTCGACTAATTTTTTTCTTGTAGAATCTGCCAGGTTCATACCTGCCTTATTTTCTACATTCGGAATAACCACCAATGAATCTTTCGGTCCGATAGCTGTGCCTATCACTTTTTTTGCCGGAGAGCAAGAAGCTAACACAGAAAAAAAACTTAATAAAATTATTACTGGAAATATTTGTTTCATTTTAATTTGTTCGAATTTTTATTTACCTGTATGCCCAAATCCTCCATGAGCTCTTTCTGTTTCATCTAATTCATCTACCTGTATAAAGTCTGCCTGTTCTATTTTATTTACAACCAGCTGTGCAATTCTCTCGCCGGATTTAATGAGTACACTTTCTTCCCCAAGGTTAATTAATAAAACTTTAATTTCTCCCCTATAATCAGCATCTATTGTTCCCGGAGTATTAAGGCAGGTGATGCCATGCTTATAAGCAAGGCCACTTCTCGGCCTGATCTGTATTTCAAACCCCTCTGGTATTTCCACAAATACCCCTGTAGGAATCAACATTCTTTTTCCAGGCTTTAGATTTATTTCTTCGGATAAAAATGCGCATATATCGGCACCTGCTGCTCCTGCAGTTGCATATGAAGGCAAAGCATTAGATGATATATTTATGATTTTTATTGAGACAGAAGAAGTCATAGGAATAATTTTAATTTTTAGAAAGAAGTACAGTTGCGAATGCATAAAGTCCTTCTTCTCTGCCTGCAAAGCCCATTGTTTCTGTAGTCGTGGCTTTTATAGAAATATCATCTTTGGTGCAGTGCAATGCAGATGCGATAACAGTCTGCATTTGTGGTACATACTTCATAATCTTCGGTTGTTCCAGGCATAAAGTAGAATCGATATTTACTACTGAGTAATTTTTTGCTTTAATTTTTTGATAGGTTTTTTCCAGGAGAATCAGACTACTGATATTGCGGTATTGTTCGTCTGTATTTGGGAAATGGAAGCCTATATCTCCCAATGCCAGGGCACCTAGTAATGCATCGCAGATAGCATGTAATAATACGTCTGCATCACTATGTCCGTCGGCTCCTTTATAGTGGGGAATTTGTATTCCTCCTATCCAAAGTTCTCTCCCTTCTTTTAGTTGGTGGAAATCTACTCCAGACCCTAACCTGTAACTCATGCCTTAAATTTAGTTGCAAATATCTGTGTAAAAAAATAAATGGTTTCATTTAAAATCATTCTGGAAAAAACCTCAGTTGTAGTAATTGAGAAACTTAATCGTATAAAAAAAGCGTCCCATATATAGGACGCTTTTTTTAAATTTATTTTTAAAATTACTTACCTGAGAAAATCAGGCTGAAACGTAATGTATTTGAAAGTGGGTTACGGTTTACGCCGCTTCCTTTAGGAAGGATATAAGCGAAATTCAAACCGATAACATTGTAGTTAAGACCAGCACCTACAGTAAAGTAGCTACGATCTCCTTTTAGTGGACTCTCGTAGAAGTATCCTGCACGGAAAGCAAATTGATTCTTGTACATGAACTCAGCACCTGCACTAACCATTATTTCTTTGAATTCTGAATCACCTACACCAGCATCGCTAAAAGAGCTGAACCAGCTGCTAACAACACCTTTATTACGGTAGTCAGCAATTCCTGCGCTGTCACCAGCTTGTGGAGGAGTTGGAACCAATAACTTATTTAAATCAACTGCGAAAGTCAATTTGTTATCAGCATCAAATGCTTTAGTGTATGAAGCACCTAAACCAAGGTTTGCAGGTATGAAATCTTTGTCATTGTCATTATCAGTATAACCAACTTTTGCACCAAGGTTGCTAAGGGTAACACCATAATTGAATCCAGTACCATCAGCACCTGTTCCTGTGTGGAAGAAGTGAAGATCGCCTGCTACAGAACTTCCTTTTTGGTAAGAAGTTCCATTTACTGTACCACCTGCAAGGTCAGAACTGATGTATTTTACACCAACACCCAAACCTGATTTTTCACCAAGTTTCCTTGAATAACCTATACCTATGTTATACTCACGAGGACGGAAATTGTTCAATTGGTTACCACTTTGATCAGTGAACTGAATATTTCCAAGACTGAAATATTTAAAATCAAGGTTAATGGCTTGCATATCATCTATTTTGTAATAGCCACCAAGAGATGCGATATAAACATCTTTTAAATCAAGATCATTTAACCATGGAGTATAAGTTGCGCCAATAGCAAATTTCTCAGTAGCAAAAGGAGTTTTACCCAGATTCCAATAACCTGAATAAGCATCAGGAGAAGTTGCTATACCTGTTTCACCCATTGCTCCGCTACGTGCATCTGGAGAGATTCTTAGAAAAGGTACCGCCGTGGTAACGACTGTTGGATTATTTACCCCGGTAGTTTGTGCTTCAGCCAGGGAAGTTGTGCCTGCGAGCAAAAATACAAGGGAAGCTAGTTTCAATGTTGCTTTTTTCATGCGTTTACTTTTGTCTTGGTTAGGTAGACTTACCTCTATAAGCGTTATTTTTAAAAATTGAGTTACACAAATTTATACAAAGCCATGGCAAATGTATAATTTAATGTTAATTTATCAAAACTATTATTTCGTTGTAGACAGAATTTGTGATATAAGGGTTATTTTATCTGTAGTTATATGCACGGGTTTTACTACGAAAACACGAATATAGAGGCAAATATGAACATAACAAAAAAACCTATTAATATTTTTTGCATTTTTTTTAGACAATAGATGTAAAAAAATCTACTGCTTATAATTTATTAGGTCTTAAAATATTTATATTCGCATTTCATATTATTTTTAGTGTGAACAATATTTTATTCACACTCACGTTTTAAAATAGTTGGAAAAAAACAGCACATGCAAAAAATCATTTCTTTAAAGTCATTATTGTTTATCGCCTTTGCAGTTACTTCACTTACAGCCTGTAAGAATGGAGGTCTATTCGGCAAGAAAAAAACCAAGTCGGACGTTACCGGTTGGAATTACGATGACAAAAACATGGGAAACTTCCATGTAGCAAAAGTTAAGTATCCAAAAGCAGGTCCGGGTCTTGTATTTGTACAAGGCGGTACTTTTGTAATGGGTGCAAAAGATGAAGACGTAATGGGCGACTGGAACAATGTACCCCGTCGTATCACCATCCCATCATTCTTTATAGATGAAACAGAAGTAGCCAATGTCCATTATAGGGAATACTTGTACTGGCTGGAAAATGTTTTTAGCAACGATACTGCTATTACTAACAAGGCTCTGCCTGATACTTTAGTATGGCGTGAAGAACTTGCGTATAATGAACCATTCGTTCAATACTATTTCCGATTCCCTTCTTATAATTATTATCCTGTAGTGGGAGTAAGTTGGGAGCAGGCATATGATTTCTGTATCTGGAGAACGGATAGGGTAAATGAACTTAAACTAATGGAAAAAGGCTTCCTGAAAAAAGATGCTCTAAAGCGTGAAATGAAAGGAGGCGGTGCAGATGGTACATTTAATACAGAAACTTACCTGATGAACCCTGAATTAATACAGGGTAGAAACAGGCCTAAAAAAACAGACCTGAAAGATGTAAACGGCAAACCTCGTAATACTGTAAGAATGGAAGATGGTATCCTTAATATGGGTTATCGTTTACCAACAGAAGCAGAGTGGGAATATGCTGCTTATGGTTTGCTTGATCAAAATACAAACCCAAGAAAAAAAGAAGGAAGAGCTGGTGAAGAAAACCGTTATGAGCAACAAATATATTCATGGAGTAAAAATCCAAATGGCTTAAGAGATAACCGTCGTGGCAGCTCCCAGGGTGCTTTCCTTGCCAACTTTAAGCGTGGTAGTGGTGACAACATGGGTGTTGCAGGTGGATTAAATGACCGTGCTGCGATTACAGCTCCTGTAAAATCATTCTATCCAAATTCATTTGGTCTATACAATATGAGTGGTAATGTTAGTGAGTGGGTTGCTGACGTTTATCGTCCTATGACGCCAACTGACGGTGAAGATTTCAACTATTTTCGTGGTAATAAGTTTCAGAAATATTATAAGGATGCTTCTGGAGAATATGAAAGAGATAGCCTTGGCCGACTGAAGAAAACAGATATCAGCGACGATGAAGTTGCCGATAGAAGTAACTACCAGAGAAATGATGTAAGAAACTATCTTGATGGTGATACTGCCAGCGGAGTTAGTTACGGATACGGCCTTACTACTTTGGTTAATGACGAATCCCGTGTGATCAAAGGTGGTAGCTGGAACGATCGTGCTTACTGGCTTTCTCCAGGTACACGTCGTTATATGCAGGAAAAAACTTCTGCTAGTACAGTAGGTTTCCGTTGTGCTCAATCATACCTAGGACCTCCTGAAGGACCTGGATTTAAAACAGGGAAGATCTTTAAAACAAAAAGACAAAAAGGAAAACGCTAATTATTTTCTTATTAAAATACTTACCCCGGCTTACAGCCGGGTTTTTTTTTGCTTCTTTTTTGTAAATATTTTCATCTGCAGTTTTACATCACATTACCATGTATTTTTGAATTATGGACATCAAAAAACTTTATAATATCTACCTGCAAAATCCTTCTGTACAAACAGATAGCAGGATGATAAAGCCGGGGGATATTTTCTTTGCGCTTTCAGGACCAAATTTTAATGGCAATAAATTTATTGATAAAGCCCTTGAAGCGGGAGCATCCTACTGTGTAGGAGATGCAGAGGACCTTAAAGAAACCGAACAGGTAATTAAAGTAGAAGATGCACTGGCGGCATTGCAGGAATTGGCTACTGTGCACCGGGATTCTTTTGATATTCCATTCGTAGCTATTACTGGAAGCAACGGGAAAACAACTACAAAAGAGTTGATCCAAGCTGTACTTTCTTCCTCTTTTATTTGCTATACAACCACTGGTAACCTGAACAATCACATTGGTGTACCGCTGACATTACTAAAGGTCAGGAGCGATGCAGAAATAGCTGTGATAGAAATGGGTGCAAATCATTTACATGAAATAGAGGCATACTGTAAATGGGCAAAACCAACTCATGGGTTGATCACAAACGTGGGCAAAGCACATTTGGAAGGTTTTGGCAGTGAGGAAGGAATAAAAAAAGGTAAGGGAGAACTTTTTCAGTTTCTTGCTGCAAATAATGGAACTGCCTTTATCAATTCAGATCAGGATTACATGGAGGAAATTGCACTAACAGTTCCGCATAAAATATTTTTTGGAACTGACAAAGGCGAGGTCACCGGTAGCATTAAATCGGAAGCTCATTTTCTTAATATTAATATGAACTTCAGCAATGAAAATTATACTGTAAAAACTCAGTTGGTTGGTGATTATAATTTTCCAAATGCGCTTGCAGCAGCATGTATTGGCCTGTATTTTAATGTACCGATTGACAAGATAATAAAAGCTCTGGAAGCATATCAGCCAGACAATAGCCGATCACAATTCATTGAGCTTGGCTCTAATAAAATAATCATGGATGCCTATAATGCAAATCCTAACAGTATGCAAGCGGCTATTGAGAATTTCGGAAAACAGTCTTCTGATAAAAAAGTGATTTACCTGGGAGCTATGAAAGAGCTTGGTAAATACACAGAAAAAGAGCATGCACAACTCATAGATTTATTACAAAAATATCAATGGAATGAAGTAGTATTGGTAGGGCCTGAGTTTGGAAGTGTTCCCCCACCATTTATACATTTTACTACGACAAATGAAGCTGCACTTTGGTTTAAGCAACAGCAATATATGAATTCAGTTATTCTGATAAAGGGTAGTCGCAGCTTAAGTATGGAAAATGTGTTGCCAAAGTAGTAATAATATACTTATTTTTGCCGCCCGTTATTAAGGAGAGTTGTCCGAGTGGTTGAAGGAGCACGCCTGGAAAGTGTGTATACGGGAAACTGTATCAAGAGTTCGAATCTCTTACTCTCCGCAAAAACCGGTAGATATAGATCTGCCGGTTTTTTTATTTCCTTTTGGAATTTTACAGATTGCTTTCATTAAGTTTGAAACGGTATTTATTAGAAATTTCTTAAAAAATAAAATGATGAAACTTATATTTTCATTACTATCGATAACGGTTTTTTTTTCTTTGAACGCCCAGGTAAATCAACGCATCTATATCGGCACATATACAAACACCGGAAGTAAGGGAATTTATTTTTGTGAGTCCGGAAATTATGATGCAATTCTTGCGGCTGAAACTTCCAATCCTTCCTACCTCGCAGTTTCATTTGATGGTAAAAAAGTTTTTGCAGTAAATGAGGACAACGATGAAAATGGATTGGGAGGCAGTATATCCTCTTTTAAAATCGACAAGGTTACAGGCAAATTACAACTTATCAATAAAGTTTCTTCTGCAGGTAATGATCCATGTTATATATCAATTCATCCGGATAAAAAATGGCTCGCAGTCGGAAACTATTCATCAGGAACTGTGTCTGTTTTCCCGGTTATTGGTGATAGCATCGGCAACCTGGTTGATTTAGTCGTACACACAGGCAAAAGCATCAATAAAAACCGGCAAGCCAGCCCTCACGTGCATGCAGCTGTCTTTTCTCCTGATGGAAATTTTTTATATACTCCCGACCTTGGTACCGATAAACTGTTCATATATTCTTTCAATAAAAAAACTGGAAATCTTACACCAGCAGCAATGCCCTTTTTCCAGGTTAAAGAAGGAGCAGGACCCAGGCATTTTGTATTTCATCCAAAAAAAAAGCTGGCTTACTTAATAGAAGAACTCAGCGGAACGGTTGTTGTTTTTGATTATCATAAAGCCACAGGAGCCTTGACTGAGAAACAAGCAATCTCCAGTGTTGTAGCTGGTTTTAAAGGGTATGCAGGTAGTGCGGATATCCATATTTCTGCCGATGGGAAATACCTTTATGCAAGTAACAGGGGTGATGCAAATGAACTTGCTATATTCTCTATTGAAAAGAAATCCGGAATGTTGAAATTGGTAACCCATCAATCTGTAATGGGTAAAACGCCAAGAAATTTTGGTATTGATCCTTCAGGTAAATTTCTTTATGTAGCTAACCAGGATAGTGATGAGGTTGTGATCTTCAACCGAAATAAAAAAACCGGTATACTTACAGATACTGGCAATAGAATTTCTGTTCCCAGGCCCGTTTGTCTACAATGGAATTAAAAGATAGTAGGATTAAATTGATTATTTACTTAAAGTAAAAATATAGTCTATCATTTTACCGGCATCTTCTTTACTCAAAGCCGGATGAGGAGTCATCGGTACCTGACCCCAAATACCTTTACCTCCATTGATAATGCGGGAAGCAAGCATATCCCTATTTTCTGCAGATGCTGTATATTTTTTTGCAATGTCTATATAAGCAGGACCAGTAGCGGGTTCGGCAATTTTATGGCAGCTATAGCAATCGGAGTTTGCAATCAACTCACTACCTTCAGTAACAGCGGTTGATTGTGCAATAGCATTCTGGTCAGTTTGTTGGTTACAGGAAAAACAGTATATCACGCAGATACATACGATTGATAAAAATGTAATTTTTCTCATCCCTTAATGATTATGTTTTTCTATAACAACTGAAAGAATAATTTAGTTTTCTTTTTTCTTTTCTTCCGCCTTTGCAGGCGCTGCGGGTAAATCGTTTTTAAATGAGAAGTCTTCCAATGCTTTGTTGATAGGGACGCCACCTTTGATACCAAAATCCAATGTTCTGATTGGGAAAGGGATCATAATATCATTTTTATCGTAAGCTTTTTTGATCCTTATAATAGCTTCACTTTGCAAATCCAGAAAACCTGGTTGTTCACAGGTATCTGTCCAGATTCTTATTGTAAAATTGATAGAGCTGTCACCAAATTCATTAAAGTATAATGTTGTTTTTTCGCCGACTGCAAGTCCCGGTAGATTTTCCACAGCACCAAGTGTGATCTCTTTTACTTTCTCAAGGTTCTCTCCGTAAGAGATTCCGACATCGAGATCAATTCTTCTTTTGCCCAACATAGAATAATTCTCTATAGGATTTTGGAAAATTTCTTTATTTGGAATAATCACCAATTGTCCCTGGAAAGTACGTATCACAGAATCACGAAGGTTTATTTGTACAACCTTACCCATGTAATCTTTGATCTTAACGATATCCCCTATATTGATAGGTTTGCGAAAGGAAATAAAAACACCCGACATAAAGTTTGCGGCAATATCCTGGAAAGCAAATGCCAGCGCTAATCCAAGCACACCTGCGCCGGCCAGCATAGTAGTTACTGCCTTATCTAGTTTTAAAATACTGAGAGCGGTAAATATGACTATCCCAACAGCAACTGCATACACAATAGATCCAAACAAGTTGTTGAGGGTAGAATTCAGCGATATTTTGTCCATGATCTTATAAGCTAGTTTTTGGACATACTTAGCTATAAAAATTCCCAATACTACCACCACGGCTGCCAATAAGAGATTCGGAAGCATTTTGATTACTGCTTCAAACCAGGCTTGGATTTTGTCCATTATGAGATTCCAGGCTTCATTCAAATTCATTATGTTTTATTTATTCTGGGAAAATATACTGCTTTTTTCTTTTGTAATATCCATGCAGGTTGTAATAAAGTTTACAACTCTTGTGCCTAAGCTGAAACAGTGGAGGAAAGCCTGGAAATGAAAAAACCTTTCAACATATTCTGCTGAAAGGTTTTCTTTATTGCTGGTACCACGTACGGGAATCGAACCCGTGACTCCTCCGTGAAAGGGAGGCGTCTTAACCCCTTGACCAACGCGGCATTTCCTTTTTAAGGACGGCAAAGATAACACCTGATTTTATTGCAACCAAAACTTTTTTCAAACTATTTTAAGATCATAATTTTAGCCTTGATTTCCTGATATGTTTGAGTTATTTATTCCTCATCTTTCTTAAACCAACTGCTGTATTTTACATAGTTGTCGGCTATCCTGTTTATTTCTCCTTCCTTTAGCGCAGTGCTTACTTCTTTTACATTTTTTGCAGGTACGCCGGCATAAATGGTTCCGGATGGGACAATGGTATTTTCTAAAACAACTGCTCCTGCAGCAATGATACTGTTACTTCCTATGTACACATTATCCATTACGATGGCGCCCATACCTACTAATACATTGTCCTCAATAGTGCACCCATGCACAATTGCATTATGGCCAATGCTCACATTATTTCCAATAACAACTTTTGTTTTTTGATAAGTGCAATGAAGTATCGCTCCATCCTGTACATTAACTTTATTACCCATCCTGATGCTGTTTACATCTCCCCGAACTACAGCATTGAACCAGATGCTGCATGAGTCACCCATCTGCACATCGCCAACTATTGTCGCATTCGGAGCTATAAAACAATCCTTTCCAAATGTAGGATCTACGCCATGTACAGGTAAAATAACAGCCATTAATTATTAATTTTTAATTTGAAAAAATGCTTCACAAAACTAAAGATTAAATTTGCAAATAATTTTTTAGGAATCATATGCATACCCGACATCTTTTTAATACACATCTGGCACAAACTTCTCCGGCACCTTTGGCCCTTCATATTATTAAAGCAAGCGGTACCAGTTTATGGGACATGAGCGGGAAGGAATATATAGACCTTATTGGTGGGATCAGCGTTTGCAATATTGGTCATGCACATCCAAAAGTTGTGGAAGCCATTCAAAAACAAGCAAAGGAATATTTGCACATCATGGTTTATGGAGAACTGGTACAAAGTCCACAGGTGGATTATGCTACCATGCTCACCAGTCATTTACCCAAATCATTGAATTCAGTTTTCTTTACTGCAAGCGGCTCCGAAGCTACAGAAGGCGCTATGAAACTGGCCAAAAGAGCCACCGGTCGCACGGAAATAATTTCTTTTAAAAATAGCTACCACGGCAGTACACAAGGCGCACTAAGTATCATGGGAAGCGAGTATTGGCAGCAGGCTTATCGCCCGCTATTGCCGGATATTAAGCAGTTACATTACAACAATATCGATGACCTGGAATGGATCACAGAAAAAACCGCCGCTGTGTTTGCAGAAACCATTCAGGCCGAGGCCGGAGTGCTGAAACCCACAGATGGCTGGCTTAAGAAACTGGCTGAAAAATGCAAACAAAAAGGCGCTTTGCTGGTGCTCGATGAAATACAATGTGGGTTTGGCAGAAACGGTACACTCTGGGCCTTTGAGCAATTTGATGTAGTACCGGATATTTTATTATTGGGAAAAGCCCTTGGTGGGGGAATGCCACTTGGTGCTTTTATCGCAGACAAAAAACTGATGGACCTTTTCACCCATAATCCGGTGCTGGGTCACATTAATACTTTTGGTGGCCACCCGGTATGTTGTGCAGCTGGTTTGGCAGCATTAGATGTGCTTTTACACGAAATTGGCTTCGAACAAATTTCGCAGAAGGAAAATTTATTTCACGAGAAACTTCAACATGCTACTATCAGGAAGATTAATTCTGCAGGCCTGATGATGGCCGTACATTTTGATGATTTTGAAACCAATAAAAGGATCATTGATCAACTGGTGCTGGGGCCAGATAATGAGGTAGGCGTATTTACTGATTGGTTCCTGTTTGCTGATAATGCCCTGAGGATTGTTCCTCCATTAAATATTGAAGAAGAAAAAATAGAAATGGCTTGCGAAAAAATTATTCAAGTGCTGGATAAAACTTTAGCTTAATCCAAGAATCTTTTTCAATCCTTCTGTAAGCTGACTTGTTTTTCCTAGCTCATAGTCATAGCATACCAAACCAGTTTTGGCAATAGCAACCAGTTGCCCATTTTGATTACTGATGCGGTAATATAATTCAAAACTGAGTCTTGTGGTTTCTCCTGCAGCAACCGCTACTGTAAGGGTATCACCATACTTACTTTCTTTTTTGTATTCTACTGCCAGGTCTCCCATGATAAGGCTGGTGCCGGCTGCATCCAGTTCTGAATAGCCATTTTCCGAAAGCCAGGCCATCCTTGCTTCGTGTATGATGCTCACCATAGCATCGTTCCCGACATGATTGCCATAATTAAGGTCTGTAATTCTTACCGGAATTTTTATAGTGGTAAGTATTTTTTCCGGCATGGTGAGTTTAATCCTGGCCATATTGGTCGTTTAAAAATGCAATAAGTTTTGTACTGGCTTTTTTTCGGTGGCTGTATTTATTTTTTTCTTCGAGGTCCATTTCTGCAAATGTTTTTTCTGATCCCTCAGGAACAAATACTGCATCATAGCCAAAACCTTTTTCTCCTCTCTCTTCTTTTATAATTGATCCCTTACATTTTCCTTCAAAATAAACATGCGCTCCATCCTGTATTAAACATATAATTGTTTGGAAATAGGCAGTCCTGTTTTCATTATTTTCCAAATTGTTCAACAGCAACTGAATGTTTTCCTTATTCGTTGCCTGCTCACCTGCATATCTTGCACTCTTTACTCCAGGTGCACCTGCCAGCGCATCTACTATAAGCCCGGTATCTTCACTAAAGCAATTTTCTCCGGTCATTGCATGAATTACATCAGCTTTTTCCCTCGCATTTTCTTCAAGCGTTTCATAAGGTTCGGGAATATCTTTTAATATACCTGCTTCTTTCAAACTCAGTATCTGCATTTGTTCCGGTAGTACAGAACGCAGTTCTTTTACTTTATACTCATTGTTGGTAGCGAAAATTATTTTCTGCATACTTTATAATTCAAACATTTTTTGAAGAGATTTCCAGAGCAGGTTTTTCTCTGCCACGTCTTTTTCCAGCCTTGCAAGGCCGGGAGCATTCAGCAGTTTCATATTATTATAGCCCTGCACCTGGTAGTGAGGGAAAGAGAGCGGGAAAGAAAGCGATTGTGGTTCCACATCAAAGAAAATGATTTTTACCGGGTTTAATTCAGTCAGGATTCTGTCGTAACTGATTACTATATCACCACAAATATTTACGATGGCTACGTCTGCAAGGCTAAGCTTACAGGCGCCCAGCATTTTTATAAGAAAACCAAGGTGTGCATCGGGAAGAAAAGGTGCTTCATCGCAATTCACGATTACGATGACTCCTTTTTCATTTTTACCCAAAAACTTTATGTCACCTGTAATTTTTTGCGGATCAACAGCTGAAGAATCCGTATTTCCTACCAGGGAATTTTTATACAATGATTCTACCATTGTATGATCCATTTTGATATTATTTAAACTCATAATGCGAATGAAAAGCGCCCTTTTTTTTGTTTCTTTGCAGTAAAATTACGATATATGATTGCAGCCGACGACTTAAAAATTACAAAAGCCTCCCGCACTAAGATAAATGATCAGCCATTGGAAAATATTCCTTTCGGAAAATTTTTTACTGATCATATGCTTGTTGCAGATTACAAAGACGGAGAATGGAGTTCTCCGGAAATCCTTCCTTATGCGCCACTTATGATGGAGCCTTCCCTGGCTGCTATACATTATGGGCAGAGTATTTTTGAAGGTGTAAAAGCTTATAAAAATCCATCAGGAGATCCACAGATTTTCCGCCCTGAAGATAATTACCACAGGTTCAATATTTCTGCTTCACGCATGCAAATGCCAGAAGTGCCTCAGCATATTTTTATAGAAGGCATGAAGCAATTGATAAAGCTGGACCAGGACTGGATCCCTTCAAAAGCGGATCACTCTTTATACATACGTCCATTTATGTTTAGTACTGATGTTTCCCTTGGAGTAAAACCAAGTGATACTTATAAGTTCATGATCATCCTTAGTCCTACAGGTCCTTATTATAATACGCCGATGCGTATATATGTAGAAGAAGAATTTGTACGTGCAGCTCCTGGTGGAGTAGGTTATGCAAAGGCAGCAGGTAACTATGGGGCAGCAATGTTTGCCACTGCAGAAGCCAAAAGCAAAGGATACGACCAGGTATTATGGACAGATGCCCTTGAACATAAATTTGTACAGGAATGTGGTACGATGAATGTATTTTTTATAATAGGAGATACTGCCATTACCCCCGGCCTTGAAATGGGTACTATACTTGCCGGTGTAACCAGGGACAGTGTTATACAGCTATTGACAGATATGGGTTTAAAAGTAGAAGAACGCCGACTGAACATAGATGAAGTCATAAAGGCACATCAGGAAGGAACTTTGAGAGAAGTTTTCGGAACAGGAACCGCAGCTACCATTTCCCTGATTAAAGAATTAAGGTACAAAGAATATGACATGCACTTTGATGTTGACAACTGGAAAATAGCGCCGGAAGTAAAGAAAAACCTAAATGATATCCGCTACGGAAGGGCTGAAGATACCCACGGATGGATGATGAAACTAGACTAAAAACACAATTTCACTGACGGATCCCATTGGTTTTCAGGAAAATAATACAGTTTAGGAACTTGTGAAAGAGAATAATAATATTTTTTCTCAGAATCTTGCACTTCAAATAAATATTTCCCTTACCTTTGCCGTCCCAAAAAAAGGTTATATATAAATGCCAACTATTAATCAATTAGTACGTAAAGGAAGAGAAGTTATCAAAGCCAAAAGCAAATCCAGGGCACTGGATTCCTGCCCTCAGCGTCGTGGTGTATGTACACGTGTATATACTACTACGCCAAAGAAACCAAACTCTGCCCTGCGTAAAGTAGCTAAAGTACGTCTTACCAATAAGATTGAGGTTATTGCTTATATCCCGGGAGAGGGTCACAACCTGCAGGAGCATAGTATCGTTTTGATACGTGGCGGCAGGGTAAAAGATCTGCCGGGTGTACGTTACCACATCGTTCGTGGTAGCCTTGATACTGCCGGTGTAAAAGACCGTAAACAAAGCCGTAGTAAGTACGGAACAAAAAGAGCTAAGAAATAATTTTAAAAAACTTAATTGAGAACCGGTACTAAACAACCGGGGATAAATAAAAAACAATGCGTAAAACACAACCGAAAAAGATTCCTCTGGCGCCGGATCCAAAGTTTAATGACAAACTGGTAACCCGTTTTGTAAACAACCTTATGTGGGAAGGAAAAAAGAGTGGAGCTTTCAGTATATTTTATGATGCTTTGGATAAAGTAGCAAAAGTTACCGGAGAAGATGGGTATGAAGTTTGGAAAAAAGCTTTGACTAATATTACACCTGGTGTAGAAGTAAGAAGCCGCCGTATTGGTGGTGCTACTTTCCAGATCCCTGCAGAAGTACGTAGCGATCGTAAAACTTCTTTATCTATCAAATGGATGATCCGTTACAGCCGTGAGCGTAATGGTCGTAGCATGGCAGATAAATTAGCTAATGAGATCGTTGCTGCAAGCAAAGGTGAAGGAGCTTCTTACAAAAAGAAAGAAGATACACACCGTATGGCAGAAGCTAACAAAGCTTTCGCTCACTTCAGAATCTAATCGCTTGACATAATATTATAAAAAAACCGCCCGTCTTTTAGACCGGGCGGTTTTTTTATAAATACCCCCTTTTTTATTGTTTGTTTTTATTCAGGTCCTTATATTCATTTCCCGGAATATAAGGTTGTTGTTGCTGGGGTTGCAATTCCTGTGGAGTTTGTAATGAAGGATCCATTCCCATTCCTCTTTGTACAGATGCTTTTATACTTCTTCCAGCAATGCTGTCCCGGTAGATGCTACACTCATTTAGTTGCTGCAACAATTCTGCTTTAGTATCCTGCAGCATTTTATTTTCATTATCGAGCGCTATAGCAGCAGGCACAAATTTATCTATCCTTGACTTTAGTGTATTATTTTGCATAAACAGGTAAATACTGATGCCGAGCATAGCAAGGAAAGCTATAAAAAGATAAAAGCTCTGAGATGGTTTATTTACCTGCATTTAGTGAATTTTAAAAAACGAAAAATAAGTAAACTTTCTCTAACTCTCATCTGTTTAAAGAATAGTTATAATTTACAGCAGACAGATAAATCAAACTAATAAAAAATTAAATTTGTAAAAATCTTTTTTGCCCTTCAACTATTTTTAGAAGATACATGAAGAAATATATTTTTACCCGGTATTTTCTTATTCTACTTATTTCCCTGTTTTTTTACAGCAGTTCTCTCTGTGCCCAAAATATTACTGGCACCTGGGAGGGATTTATGAGAGATGAATACCTTCAGATTAATATTAAGCAAACTGGAACAACCGTGTGTGGGTTTACTTACGATTATGTAATAGCATCTCCAAAAAATCATTGCCGTGCATACTATGCAGGAAGGTTTGAAGACGGAATGTTACTTATCTCCGGCACTTCTTTTATTGAAAACAGTGGTGCTCATGTACTGATGACAATTGGCTTACTCACCCGTTATGTAAATGGTGAATTAGTACTACAAGGTAGAGTCGATACTAATACTTTTCTAGATTCTGACCTCACTGACAGGGAGGCGGAAGTGGTTACTTTAAAAAGAATGAGTAAAATTCCCAGGAACGTCCCGGGAACAGGTTCTCCGTGTTATAATGGGAAACAGCCTAAGCCATTCAGCGAAAAAGAGAATAATCCATTTATTAAAAACCAACCACAACCAAAGACAGAAAAACCAGCTCTCAAGCCTGCGCCTGCACCAAAACCAAAACCCGGAACTCCATCTAAAACACCGGAAACCAATAAAAATGTGCAGCCTGTAAAGCCAAATAAAGATCCTGTAATCCCCATCACGAAAGAGAAAGCCGAATTGCCACAAAGGATTTCTGAAAGGAAAAAAGAAGAGCAGGGAAAGCTTACCGTAAATGCAAGAACGGTCTATTTAAAAATCTATGATAATGGCGTAGTAGATGGAGATACGGTGTCAGTTTATTTTGATGGAAAATTATTGGTAGACAAACAACGCCTTAGTGAAAAAGCAATTGAAGTACAAATAGAGCTGCAGGATAACGATATTCATGAACTAACACTCTTCGCAGAAAACCTTGGCGGTATTCCTCCAAATACAGCACTGATCGTAGTTACAGCAGGTTCCAAGCGCTATGAACTGCGAAGCAGTGCTGACCTGAAGAAAAATGCTGTATTATTGTTTGAATACAGGCCTGATTAATTTCTTTCTTTCATTATTTTTTTTCTATGACTGCTTTACCAGCTTCTTCCAGAATTATTATTACCTGTAGCAACAGGCTTTCTTCTTACCTGGAAATGGAAGTCAGGGAAATGGGCTTTGTGCCTGTAAGGGTATTTAAAACCGGCGTAGAATTGGAAGGAACAATGGAAGATTGTATGCGATTAAATCTTAACCTACGCTGCGCCAGCCAGGTGCTTTATTCTATACATACATTTACCTGCAATAATGCTACGGAACTTTACGATGAACTTGTAACAATTCCCTGGGAAGACATCATGGAAATGGAAAGCTATTTTTCTGTAACCAGCAATGTCTCCAATATAAATATTGACAATAATCTATTTGCAAACGTAAAAGTAAAAGATGCTATAGTAGACAGGTGCCGCAATAAAACTGATAAACGCCCTGATTCCGGACCGGAACTCAATGGATTGGTTATACATCTTTATTGGAAAGAAGACCAGGCAGAGATCTTTGTAGATACCAGCGGAGAAACCCTTAGCAAACATGGCTATAGAAAAATTCCGGGAAAAGCACCCATGCTGGAATCGCTGGCAGCTGCCACGATTATGGCCACTAAGTGGGATGGAAAAACACATTTTATTAACCCTATGTGCGGATCAGGAACGCTGGCTATTGAAGCTGCATTAAAAGCTACCAACCGCAGGCCCGGATTGAATCGGAACAACTATGCCTTCATGCACCTGAAAGGCTACGATGCAGTAGTGTATGAAAAATATTATAAAGAGTTAGAGTCACAGGTAATAGAACCTTTGGCCGGCATGAAGATTATAGCCACTGACCTGAGCGAAGATGCCGTAAACATTACAAAAATAAATGCCGGAATTGCTGGTGTGGAGGATATGATTACTACCGGTGTTTGCGATTTTGCAGAAACAGAATTACCGGAAGAATTAAAAGGAGTTATTTTCTTTAACCCCGAGTATGGCGACAGGCTGGGAGAGGAAATAGAACTCGAAGCCACCTATAAAAGAATGGGCGATTTCCTCAAACAAAAATGCAAAGGCTATTGGGGATATATTTTTACCGGCAACCTGGAGCTGGCAAAAAAGATCGGCCTTAAACCCAAAAGAAGAATTGAGTTTTATACCGGGAAAATTGATTGCCGCTTGCTCGAATATGAGTTGTATGAAGGAAGCCGGGAAAAAGAAAAATAATTAGTTGACCATGCCGGTGATCCACCAGGTATTGCCAAAAGGATCTGTAACCCCACAGCTTCTGCCGTAATCTTTATCTGCAGGTTCCTGGCCAGGAATCAATGTGGCACCACATTCCAGCGCTTTATTGTAAGTAGCATCCACGTCCTCTACATAAATGAACATACCCGCATTCATCACGGGAAAATCTTCGGATGCTTCAGCAAACATAATAACAGCATTGCCAACCCTTATCTCTCCGTGCATGATATTGTCTCCATCTTTTGTGGGCACAAGCATCTGTTGTTTTACCTGGAAAACATCTGTCATAAACTTGCGGAAATTACTCGTGCCTTTTAAAATTAAGTAAGGCATCAATTGATTGTATTGCTCTGGAATTCTCATGTCGTTTTTCTTTTAAAAGTAGAAAAGAAAAATTAAATAGAATTCAAAGTCATTCAGGATCATATAAAACAGCTCCAAAAGAAAGTAAGTGCAGCAATGAAGGTTAATTTATGGTTTGATGTTTTCTTATATTTTACAGAGTTTTGTTCTCTGAATTTATTGCAACAATCCCTTGCGCCTAAACCGACTATGTATAAATAAAAATATGAACTCAGATCAATTCCCTGCATTACAAACAGAAAGACTTTTGCTACGAAGACCAAACTTCAACGATTGGGAAATGATTGCTTATCTGCGTTCAGACAAAGAAGTGAATAAATTTGTGAAGAGGCCAGCTGCCAAAACAAAACAACAGGCGCAGGAATTTATTTCTAAAATTAATAATGGTATTGATAAACAGGAATTACTCTATTGGGTAATTACAGAAAAGGCTGACGACGAAATGCTCGGAAGTATTTGCCTGTGGAAATTCTCTTCTGACAGAAAAACAGCAGAAGTTGGTTACGATTTAAATCCCGTATTCCAGGGAGAAGGAATAATGAATGAATGTCTGCAAAGCATTATGGAGTTTGGGTTTCAGAAGCTGGATCTTGATAGAATTGAAGCATATACACAGAAAAATAATGAGCCTTCTAAAAGATTATTGGAGAAAAATAATTTCCAACTGGTTGTGGGCAAAATAGATGAGAACAATTTGGATAATTTGATCTATGAAATAAAAAAAGGAATGAACCCATAAATCTTTAGACTAATTACTGGAAACAGAAATTTTGGGTAAAAGTATTTCCTGGCAACCAATAAACGACTGCTTTTAATGAACATGAACAACAGCAGCTCAAAGCTTTTCTCCCATGTTTTTTTTAAAGAAACGAACCAAACCGCTCGAAATGGCACGTATATCCATTTGGACTTTTTTGCAGGTAATCCTGGTGTTCGGGTTCTGCTGGCCAGAATGTAGTGTAGGGTTCTAAGGTTGTAACTACCTTGCCATTCCATTTTTTAGCATCATCAACTATTCCAATAACTTCTTCAGCCACATTTTTTTCTTCCTCATCCCGGATAAAAATTGCCGACCGATAACTTGATCCCCTGTCATTGCCTTGTTTGTCAACTGTTGACGGATCATGGATCCTGTAAAAAAAATCGAGAATTTCTCTAAAGCTTGTAATTGAGGGGTCATAAGTTATTTCAATTCCTTCAGCATGACCCGGATGATTGCGGTAGGTTGGATTTTCATTTTCACCACCAATATAACCCACCTCAGTATCAATTATTCCGGGGCGTACCCTGAATAATTCTTCCATTCCCCAAAAGCAACCACCAGCTATATATGCTTTTTTAAAATTTTCCATAAAGTTCTTTTTTATTTTAATCAGATAAGTTCACCTGCAAATTATTATTAAGATTTATCAATACATACATTGCAAACATTGTGCAGTTTATTACTTTGAAATCATTTTATAATTTTTCAGAAAATTAATGACTTCTTTCTCTGGCATTTCGCAGGGTTTTAGGAGGTTGGAATGAGTGGTAGAATAAAAATTAAAACTGATAAATTGGGTTCCACCTAATTCCTCTGCATACACTTTAATACTTTTTCCATCGTTAAAATCTTTCCTGCTTACCCCATATCTTTTGCCGTTGTACTCCAGCACTGAATAACCTTCCGGCAAATCTTTTATTCCTTGCAACCAATCCATTTATAGCTAAAATATTAAGTTCAAAAAAACAGGTAGTTGTTCAAATTTGCCTGAAGTACGTTGCGTATTTCATTTCTATCATTTTCAGTTTTGGGTGAATATATCGTTCACAAAAAACGCCGTGCTTGTTTTTTTTAAAATAATTAATTTGGTTTTCAGTATTTGGTTTAAACTCATTAAATACAAGTACTTCAGTAATTATTTGTTCATTAAAGTCAGCCTGGTATTCAGCAATTATTTTTTGAGATTTGTTTATTTTCCCGTCAAAAACATACACTGCAGAACGATACTTCTCCCGAAGACTATGGTTCCTGGTAGATGCATGGGTATGTAAATGGATTGCGATCAAAATCTTCAGCGGTATAACAACAGGGTTGAAGTGAACAACAACGGCTTCGGAAAAACTGTCATTTGGTTTTGTAGAACTGATCCACCCCTGGTCTACTTTTTCAACTCCTTTTAGAGATTGAAAGTACGCCTCCGTACACCAATGGCATCCTCCACCAAATCCGATTTTATCAACAATCATTTTCTATTAAAAATTATTGAAAGAATATAGCTCATTTTTTTTCCGTCATTGGTTGATTACATTTCTTGCTAAATCAATTTCGTACAGTTGTTTTTTAGTAAATGTTGGTGCCTTTAGTAATAAGCTTACCATGTCTGAATTATTTCTATTTGAGCTTGCATCGTATAAATGTAACTATGTAAAGAAGTCAATTTCCAGGCTAATGATACTATACGATAATTTATTCAATTGCCTTCCTTCAGTAATTATGGAGACAGCATCACTATCATAGGTTCTGCCGGCACTCTTTAATTCTTTCCTAACATACAGCCGTACAATTAGAGTATAAATCTTTTACTTTAGCATTTATAAAATTTTAAATTTCTATACCTGCTATTGTATTCTCTACTATCTCCAATAAGGTACGAACCTCAAATGGCTTTGATAAAAAACCATTGGCATTTGCCCTTCGGGCAATAATTTCAATGTCTGAATGAGCAGAAAAAAGAATAATAGGTATATGGCTGGTTGCGCTGTTGTCTTTCATCAGGTTGATCGCATTTTCCCCGCCAATTTTTGGTATCCATAAATCCATAAAAATAACATCAGGGTTTACATCGCTGATATCTATTATGATATTATCGCAAAACAACCTTGTCTCCACCTTATATCCTTTTGTCTCAAGGATTATTTTGCAAACCATCGAAATTTCCGGATCGTCGTCGTAAATTAAAATGCATTTTTTCATAGTGCTGTTGGAATGGTGAAATAAAATGTGCTCCCTTTTTCGAGTTCACTTTCAGCCCAAATTTTTCCGGTATGGCGCTCAATAATTTCGTGAGAAATAAACAATCCGATGCCCAGTCCCTGGAAATGAACAGCTCGCTGTTCCTCCCGATAATAGCGTTCGAATATTTTTTCGAGACTCTTCCTGGGAATCCCTATTCCCGTATCTTTCACAGAAACGGTTACGGCTCCTTTTTTCTGTTCCATATGTATGAATACCGTGTTTGATTTAGGAGAATATTTCACAGCATTGCTCAATAAATTGATGACCACTTGTGCTAACCGATCCTTATCTCCTTTTATTGCTGTATCTATATTACCTGATATTAATAACTCGTGATCAGGTGACACATATTGTATAGATTCTACAGCACCCCGGATCATTGCATTAAAGTCAAAGGGAGAAATATTCAAATCAAGCTTTCCATTTTGTATTTTGCTCACATCCAGCAACTCACTAATAAGGTCATTGAGCCTGTCAATAGATGCTCCTGCTTTTTCTACAAAAATCAAATCTTTGTTATCAGTTTGTTTCATCCCCATTCCCAATAACTGAATGTAGGCTTTTGCGGTAGTTAGCGGGGTTTTCAACTCGTGACTGGCTATTGCTATAAATTCATCTTTTGCCTGTTCTTTTGTTTTCTGGTCATGAATATCTACCGCAGCACCTACCCAGGAAACTACTTTGCTGTCATCATCTAAAATGGCTACTGCCCGGCTTAAATGCCAGCGAAAGCTGTCATCGCTTTTTCTTTTTAATAAGATCTCCATACCGAAATCCTCGTGGGTTTCCAGGCAATTGGCCCAGGTTTTTTTAAACAGTTCCAGTTGCTCAGGGTTTACCAATTTCTCCCAGCCCCACAGTAGGGCTTCTTCGTGAGTGAAACCTGAATAATCCAGGAAAAACTGGTTGAAATAAGTAGCTGACCCATCCGGGGATGCCGTAGATGCAATCTGTGGCATTTTACCAAGCACTATTTTAAGGTTATCTGAATTCCTTTTTTCTACCTTTTCAATTTCTTTTCTCGAAGTAATATCATTAAAAGCAAGCAATATCAGGTTTTCATCCAGGTCTTTTTGTATGGGCTGTGCATTAAAACAAATAGTGCGCATCCCTATACCATGAAAATCATAAGTAACTTCCCATTCGAGAAAACCTACATTATCCTTTTGTATTCGTACAAGATGGTTGCGCAGTTCGGGGATGTTCCACCCGTAGTTTTGCAACTCAAACAAAACCTTTCCCAACGTTTCTTCTTCAGTAAGCTTGAAGTCTTTATAAAAAGAGTTATTGGCGCTTTTAATTCTAAAATCGGAGGTAATAACCAATAGCGGCTCATGGATGGCAGAAACGATCGCCTCGGCGTAAATTCTTTGGTGGTTAAACTGATCATTGCGTTCAAACAATTCCTGGTTGACCGTTATCAATTCTTCATTGGTGCTTTGTAATTCTTCTTTGCTGGTTTCCAGTTCTTCATTCAGGCTTTGTAATTCTTCGCTGCCGCTAAGCAGCTCCTCATTGGCACTTTGCAGTTCTTCGTTGGCAGCTTCCTGGTCTTCTATAATGGTCTTCATATCATCCCGTGCATTCGCAAGGTCTTTTTCCAATTGGTTGTTGCGAAAATTTTCCTGGCTTTCTTTTGTTGATGATGCTTTTGATGTTTTGCCATCTGATTTATTTGCTATAAGTGTCACATTTCTAAAAAGGATTAAGAAGTGAGGGTCGACCGAATTTAGCAAAGGAATGACCTCAATGGTAACAATTGTTTTTCCCTTATTGATAGCTATGTTATCTTTAATAACCAGTTCATTCGTTGTTTTCGATTTTTGCAATGCATTGCGAATTTCAAAAGACAAGCCATCTCGTGCCATTTTAAGCACATTTAAACTTGCCTTGCCAGGGGATGGCTCCAGGAAGTCGCCGGTTGATCCCCGGAATTGTACAATATCAAACTGTTCATTCACGACCACGCCCGGAGGGGTATATTTCGCAAGTAAGACATCATCCGCATTTTTTTGGAAACTATCCCGATCCCTGGCAGGAATGCGCAAGTATTCATCTTTGTCTCTCAGTTTCGCTTCACGGCGCTCCGATGTCACGTTCATATACTTACCGGGAAAAGATTTCCTGGTATATACCTTATCCCTTTTTTCTCCGGGAATAAAATATTCAGAAGCATAGCCGGTCGATTCTGATTTTCCAAGCCACAGGTACCCCTTGGGGTTTAGTGCATAATGAAAAGCAGTAAAGGCTTTTTTTTGTAAAAATTGCTCCATGTAAATAAGTACATTGCGGCAACTGATCAGGTCCATTTTTGCAAATGGCGGATCTTTTAAAAAATTATGCGTTGCAAACACACACATGTCTCTCACAGATTTTTTTAACTGGTAATTTCCATTTGACCTGTTAAAAAACTCGGTGATCCGCTGTTCAGATACGCCTTCCATATCGCTTTTGAGAAATGTACCAAGTCTTGCTTTTGCAATTGATTTTTCCGAAATATCAGTAGCAAATATTTGTACCCTGACGCTGGAAACTTTAGAACCTAGAAATTCATGGATGCACATAGCAATTGAATAGGCTTCTTTACCGGTAGAGCATCCGGCTACCCAAATGCGTAGTGGATTGATAGACGATTTATTTTCGAGTAATTCGGGTAATACTGTTTTGCATATATTGTCAAAAATATTTGGGTCACGAAAGAAAGAGGTAACGGGTATGAGGATATCCTGGAACAAATTATCCTGTTCCTGCGTGCTTCCTTTTAGCAGCAACAGGTAATCTAAAATATTTTCAAGTTTGCAGATGATCATGCGCCGAAGGACACGCCTGCGTATGGTAGATTGTTTGTAATAGGTAAAATCAACGCTATTCCTGAGCCTCAGCAAGGCAAAGATTTCTTTAAAACATTCCTCCTCCGTTAGTTTTGCAGGTATGGCATCATCGTCGGAAGGTAGTATTTTAAACGTGTCGTTTAACTTCAGTAACTGAGCCGGCATGGCTTCGGGGGAAAGTATAAAATCCACTACCTCCGATTTAATGGCGCTCAGTGGCATTGCATCATAAGCTGCGCTGTCAGGATCTTCGGCAAAGGTGATCCCACCATGATCTTTAATACTTTGGAGCCCCAGTGTGCCATCCGCACCATTGCCTGATAATACAATGCCTATGGCATGACTCTGGTGCACTTCTGACAGGGAAGTAAAAAATATATCAATAGGCATGTTTCTATGCTCCTTAGGCCTTGGGCTTAGTTGCAATATTCCGTCGGTTGCTACCAGCATTTTATTGGAAGGAATAACATATATGTGGTCAGGTAGTACCTCTACATTGTCACTTATCTCACTCACAGGGATACTAGTCTCCCGTTGTAAAATTTCCGGCAATGCGCTGCTATGTTCAGGGTGTAAATGTTGCACCAGAATATAGGCTATTCCGGAATCTTCTTTAATAGCTTTTATCAATTTTTTAAACGCTTCCAACCCTCCTGCAGAGGCGCCAATTCCTACAACCGGGAAAAGATTTTTTGAGAGAATTTTTGGTTTATTTATGTCTGATTGGACCATTGTAATGTTTAATTTCGGTAGATGAATTCTGAACTTAGAAAGGAGAATGTGTATTTGAGATTTAATAAAAATACCATAAAGGCCAGTACGGGTTTTATAGTTATTGTAATATAACCATTGTATAGCCAATGGGCGGATAAATAAATAACTAATTGTCTGATATTTACTCTTATGCAAACAGATCAGAAAATGGGTTGTTTAATTATATAGTTTTAAGTGCAAATTTTAAGCCAGTGTCTTTGCTCCAAGAATCTGCCAGGGTAATGAATTTGCTAAGGCAAAGCAGCGGTAAAAAAATGTAGCCTGTATCCTGGTAGATAAAAGGTGAAATAGAAATTTCTTTAAAGTTTCTTACCCGCAAAATTATCTTTGCTGAATTTTTTTTCAGATAGCTATTTTAGTGGGGTAAATTCAAGACATACAGGTAATACAGGCTTAATGGTAGTACAACCGCCCAATCGGCTGCGGGGCAGAAGCGGCTACCCCGCTGAAGATTTTGAGCAGAGCCTTGTGGCGGAGTAATAGCGGATGACCCGAACTGAGGCCGGGATTAGTACAAAAGTTTACGGCCCCAAATCATTATTTACTTTGTAATAAAAACACTCCGTCAGAAAAAAAACTGCCAGGAGTTTTGTACTCCACTTTTTTCTAACCATTTTTGCAGGGTATGTCAGAAAAAATAATAGTGACGATAGATGGCTGGAGTAGCTGTGGGAAAAGTACGCTTGCCCGGCAGCTGGCGGCGGAGCTGGGTTATGTGTATATAGATAGTGGGGCTATGTATCGTGCGGTGACACTTTATTTTCTGAGGAATATGGTAGATTGGAATAATGAGCCGGAGGTAGAAAAAGCGCTGGATGATATTCACCTGCATTTTGAAAAAAATGAAGCGACCAACCAGAGTGAGATCTACCTGAATGAAGAAAATGTGGAGTACCTGATACGTGACCTGATTATTGCTGAAAAAGTAAGTGAAGTAGCGGCTGTAGCGGCTGTGCGGACTTTTGCCGTGGCGCAGCAGCAGAAAATGGGTAGTAAAAAAGGAATCGTAATGGATGGAAGGGATATTGGTACAACCGTTTTTCCCAATGCGGCTTTAAAGGTTTTTATGACGGCTGATATAGCTACGAGGGTGCAGCGGAGGTTTAAAGAAATGTTTGAGAAAAACCCGAATGTGACGATAGAGGAAGTAAAAGACAACCTGGAGATGCGGGACTTTATAGACAGTAACCGTGAAGTGAGTCCGCTGCGACAGGCAGAGGATGCGATCCTGCTGGATAATACGAATGTCACGAGGGTAGAACAGCTTGCCTTTGTGACCAAACTGGCAAAGGATAAATTAAATATGGGGCATGTTCATAGTTGATCAGGCCTCTACAAACTCCTGCATTAATTCCTCTTTTTCTATTTTACTTCCGGATAATAATACAAGGCGGTCTATCACTTGTTCCACCACGGAATCGGGGCAGCTGGCTCCGCTGGTCATCAGGATATTTACCGGTTCATTTGAAGGCCAATAATTTTCTGTTTCTATTGCTTCTTTTTGGTGCAGGTCGAAATGTTCGATCTTTTCTTTGGAGATGATCTTATCTGCAGCATTGATAAAAAATGTCGGAAGTTTTTGCTCGGCGAGTTCTACCAGGTGACTGGTGTTGCTGCTGTTGTAGCCGCCAACTACTATAGCAAAGTCTGCAGATTTTTCCAGCAATCCATACACTGCAGACTGGTTGTCGTTTGTAGCGTAACAAAGTGTATCTCTTGTATCGGCAAAATGCAAAGCGATGGTTTCTTCTGTCAGTTGATGCTTGTCTTTGATCACAAGTTTTAAAAAATCTGAAATAGCCTGCGTATCGCTGGCCAGCATGGTTGTTTGGTTGACCACGCCAATTCTTTGCAGGTCAATAGCAGGGTCAAAGTTTTCAGAATACCTGCCGGCAAAATCTATAATAAATTCCTCTGGCCCTTTATTTCCCTTCATGTATTCAGCAAGTAAGATGGCATCTGCCATATCATTTACAACCACAGAAGGTGCACCGGCACTGGCATGTGAGAAAGTGGCCCTTGTTTCTTCGTGGCTTGGTTTGCCATGTATGACAATGCTGTAATTCTTTTTAGCGATCTGTTCGCTGCGGTTCCAAACTTTTTCTACAAACGGACAGGTGGTATCGTATTTTTCTACGGCGATACCAAGTTCCCGAAGTTCTTTTTCTATAGAAAGTGTTGTGCCAAAGGCAGGGATGAGCACGACATCATCGCCGCTAAGGGAACTGAATGGAATTATTTTGTTGCCTTTGGTATCCTGTAAAAACTGCACGCCTCTTTCCTGCAGGTCTTTATTTACCTGCGGATTATGGATCATTTCACTCAATAAAAAAATACGTTTTCCAGGATTTTCATCAATGGTGCGAAAAGCAATTTCGATGGCATTTTCTACACCATAACAGAAGCCAAAATGCCGGGCAAGGTAAATGCGGAGATTCCCAAAATCGAGCAGGGTAGGGGTAAAATCTTTTTTCATTTTGTCCTCTTGCTTCCTGGTGTTTTTTATGGCCGAGATCAATGCGCTGCGGTATGTAAATGGGATGGTAAACTGCTTCATTGTGTGCAAAGTTAGTTTTTTCACCGTTAAGGAATTTAGGAGGATCAGGAGATTTACTATTAAGTTTTTTTTACAATTAAGGAATGAGGTTCATTTAGAAAGCCGAATCAAATTATCTCTCACATGAAATTGATGGTGAATTTTTTTATTAAAGACTAATCTAGAAAGCTTAATAAACATAAGTTCTTAATGACCTTAATGGTTGTCATGTTTTCACTCACTAAGTAATTTGATTTGATAAAGCTGATAAAAGCGATTATTTTGCCGGAGAAATTGGTTCATTGCTTTTAAAATGAGCTTTTTAAAAACTGCTTTATGAAATATTCATGGTTTGTCCTACTGGGAATACTGCTATTTTCCTGCAAAGAAGAAAAGCAGGTAACCAACAACAGAGATCATATGTACAACAAATTTGAACAGGCCGATTGGATTCATAATACCAATGTATATGAAGTAAACGTAAGGCAATACACACCAGAGGGAACGATCAATGCATTTGCAAAAGAGCTACCCCGCCTGAAAAAAATGGGTGTTCAAACCCTGTGGTTCATGCCCCTGACGCCGATAGCAAAGAAAAACATAAAAGGAAGTCTTGGCAGCCCTTATGCCGCCCAGGATTACACATCTGTAAACCGTGAGTTTGGAACGATTGAAGATTTCAAAACTTTGGTGCAGCAGGCTCATAGTATGGGAATGAAAGTAATCATAGACTGGGTGGCCAATCATACCGGCTGGGACCATCACTGGACCAAGGAACACCCGAGATATTACCTGAAAGATAGTACTACCAACGATTTTCATATAGCAAGTGGTATGGATGATATTATTGAATTGGATTATGGTAACCCTGCATTACGTAAAGCCATGATAGAAGCCATGGCATATTGGGTGAAACAAACTGATATAGATGGTTTTCGCTGCGACCTGGCAAGTTGGGTAGAAGTAGATTTCTGGCAGGAAGCCAGGGAAGACCTGCAAAAGATAAAAACGCTTTTTTGGCTGGGAGAATTTGATCCAATCGATGAGCCGGAATATATGACCGTGTTTGATGCGGCCTATTCCTGGAAGTGGATGCATGCTACTGAAGATTATTATAAGAAAGACCTCAAGCTTAGCTCGCTCGATAGTTTGCTTCATCAATATGATACCGTGGCGGGTGGCCAGGCAATAAAATTATGGTTCACCACTAACCATGATGAGAACAGTTGGAATGGTACAGAATATGAAAAATATGGACAACTAGCCCTTCCACTTGCAGTCTTCAGTTTTACCTGGGATGGTATTCCTTTAATCTATAGCGGACAAGAATTACCTAACATGAAACGTCTTCAATTTTTTGAAAAAGATACGATTGCCTGGAGCGGAAAATATATGATGGAATCTTTTTACCAATCCCTGGCTAATTTAAAAACAAATAATCCTGCATTAAGAACGGGTGACAGCACAGTACAAACATTTTTGCTGGAGCCTGCTAATAGTGCTAAAAGCAGTGTGCTTTGTTTTCTGAGAAAAAAAGAAGGACATGAAGTTCTTGTGTTGCTGAATATGAGCAAGTCATACCAAAAGTTTGCTTTAAATGACAAAGGCAAAATAAAAGGAAAATATAACGCTGTTTTTGGCAATAAAGAAACCACTGATCTGACAAATAAACAGGAATATAGCCTTGAGCCTTACGGGTACCAGGTATTTGAAAAATAAGGATAGTTCTTAAAATGAGATATAAATAGAAAGAATTGAATTGTTCTTTGCATAAAAAAAACCTGCCCTAAAATGAGCAGGTTTTTTTATAAATGAAATTTGTATTAGTCAAGTTTTACCTGGTAATCGTAGAGGCCATCGTAACCCGGAAAGAAACCGGTAAGTTTTATAGTATTGCTTTTAGAAACTGCATCTATTAATTCTTCCACAGTTTTTATAGCCTTGTCATTCACTTTTATAATCACCAGATTTTCCCTGATATTGGTTTGTTGTACCAAAGCACCATCGGATCCAATTCTTTTCAGTACTACACCACCCGGTACACCGTATTCTTTAGCCATCCTTGGGTCCAATGTAACAAATTCACCACCTAATTTTTCAACGTTAGATTCCAGCTTCACGATATCATAATTACCAGCCCTGTTTTTCAAACTCACAATTACAGGAATATCTTTTCCGTTTCTTGTATAAACGATAGTTATTTTGTCTCCTGGCTTATAACGGCTGATTACCTCATTCAGTTCTGCGCCGGAAAAAACATTTACCCCAGAAATTGATTTAATGATATCACCTTTGCGTATACCTGCTTCGAAAGCGCCACCATCTTTTGGTGTTTCCTGTACATAAATCCCGTATGCATTTTCAGGAATATTTGCCTGCTTTCTTTGTGCCGCATTCAGGTCGGATGGCATCACATAAGATACTCCAAGGTAAGCCCTTTGCACAGTACCATATTTAATAATATCATCTACTACCTTCTTAGCAATGTTTACAGGAATAGCGTAAGAATATCCAGAGTAGTAGCCGGTAGGAGAAGCAATCGCAGAGTTGATGCCTATCAGCCTTCCGTCAGTACTGACCAATGCACCACCACTGTTACCGGCATTTACTGCCGCATCGGTTTGTATGTAACTCTCTACCGCACCATTGGAGTTCCCAGCACGGTCTTTGTTTAGCCCAAGGCTTCTTGCCTTTGCACTAATAATTCCTGCTGTGGCTGTTGTTTCCAGGTTTAAAGGATAACCTATCGCCAAAACCCATTGACCAATCTTTACGTCATCACTGTTACCATACAATAAATATGGAAGACCAGCTGCTTCTATTTTGAGTACTGCAAGATCATATGCAGGATCTGTGCCTACTACTTTAGCTACAAAACTTTTTTTGTTGCTTAAGGTCACCATTACTTCATCAGCTTTGTCCACTACGTGGTTATTGGTTACAATATATCCATCATCGCTGATGAGCACGCCCGAACCTGAAGCTCTTTGTTCACGGGTCATTCCCTTACCTCCACCAAATAACTGATCGAACATGTCATCTCCAAAAAAATCACTAAATGGATCTGTGCCTCTTTGCCTTGGTGTGTTGTTAGTAACCTGGCGGGCATTTATTTTCGTTTTAATGTGTACAACAGTTGGGATAGAACTTGCTGCAGCGGCAGTAAAATCTACCGGTGTGCCGGGAGGTAATGTGCCTTCATTAAAATCTGCGTATTTGTAATTGGATGGGATGGCTGTTGTAGACTGGCCTCCGTAAGAATCAGTTGTAGTTTTCCATTTTGCAATGCCCCATATCACAGCTAATGCAGTGACTGCACTTATAGTAACGGTGCCGAGTATTTGTTTAAATTTCATATTAGTTGAAGATTTTATTTCTTAAATGCTTATACATCAAATCTGATGCCTTGAGTACAAATTAACGAAGGTCTGCCATATTGTTAGGTACCATAAGTCATGTTTAACAATTGTTTAGTAAGGTTTTCGTAGTTGGTGAAAGGCCTGTGAAATAAGGCTTTCAGCCATTTTTTATTTGTTATATTACTTATTCAAAAATGTTACAACCCCAGTAAAA
Source organism: Chitinophagales bacterium (assembly GCA_038208485.1). GTDB lineage: Bacteria > Bacteroidota > Bacteroidia > Chitinophagales > Chitinophagaceae > Ferruginibacter. The sequence goes on along the minus strand of JBBQYS010000001.1, from coordinate 491 downwards.
ATTGCATGGTATCTACACCATCAGCGTATTGAAAGACTGAAGGATGTTGGGCTTCTCCGAATGGAATGTGTTCCTTTCCCACCACACATTGTATTTCATCATCGTTTAATTTTTTTAGTACTTCACCAACTTCTTCATAATATTCATAATGCACAATGCTGATAGGGCTGTAGGTAGATTCATTTTCTACAAGAAGGGTACTTTCATCACTCATATATTTTACATTCCCTAACAATAAAATGCTGAGCTGGTAATCATAATTATTCCTGAACTTGTGATGATCTCCAAAAAATGCATACTGCTTAAAAGTGTTTAAAAGAGATACGAAATCGAAATCTTTTGGAACAAAGATCTTAGTAACATTTCTGCATCCAAGTCCAAAATAAAGGTGAATATCATCAGCCAAATTTGACAATTCTTCAGCAGATTCTTTTCCTGTAAGTATGGCAATGGAAGTTCGGTTCTTCCTGATGATGTTTGGATACTTTCCA